>CAZLHW010000103.1:3032-10303 GCA_964559085.1 uncultured Acidobacteriota bacterium
AGGAATTGTTCCGATTGAGCTCGGGATATCCCCTCTCGGCCCTTATGAAATGCATACGCTATTAACTCGCCGGCCCTGTTCCGGCCTCTCTCCAATCCGGAGTATAAGGCGCGGATCATTCCATACTGCTTCGCGGAATCATAATTGACAACTCCTTCCCACCACCATAGGTCCACGGCGTCCCGGAGATTTGAAGCGATGCGGGCCAATCTGCTTTGGGCGCTCCGAAATTCTGCCGGAGTGGGATCAAACTCCACCCAGCCATAGGGCGGGAAATAGGCTTCTACCCAGCTGTGGGCATCATATTGTCGAACTATCCAGTTGTTGCCGAGACTGTTGTATTCTCCTGCTCGGAAGCCATTCACCAGCCTGGAAGGAATTCCGAGATGGCGCAGCATTATCGTCATTGCGGAAGCGAAATATTCGCAATGACCTTTCCGGACGTCAAATAGAAACATTGCAAGGGGATCTTTGCCGTTCGGAGTTCCCCTGAGAACAAGGCTGTACTCATAGTTGGAGCGAAGAAACTGTTGAACCGCTTGCGCTTTGGCGTATCGGCTTGGCGCCCCCGCAGTTATTCGGTTTGCCAGTTCTGCAATTCTTGGATCGCTATACGGCAACTGCAGGTAAGAAGCGCGAATTTCCGGGGGAACCGGAAACAAATCCGAAATCAATGCGGGATCCGGACGGATAGGATCTGAAAGAACCGAATAGCGCAGTTTTCTGGTTAGGTGATGATCGGTATAAAGACTGTCCGCAAAATCCCTCCGCAAAGAGCCGACATCGCGAGAAACGGCCAGGGCCTTGCGAGCGGCAAAGACCACATTTGTAGGCAACGCTTCAATAAAGAAGGTCTGGTTCAACCATCGCGTTCCCTGTGCGGACGTCTCCAGTTTGTAATACGGACCCTGGGTAGGGATCGAAGCCTGATACCGGTTCGTGCGTGTCCAGGAACGGCCGTCAAAATGATCAAATGCGATCCCGCGCCATTTTAAATCCTGCGGGATCTCTGCCGGAGATCCGCTGGTTTTCACCCTCATGACGACGGCCGGCGACTGTTTGATGGAACCGATCTGGCCGAGCTCTACGCGCTCCGAAAATCCGGAAATAAACCGTGTGTCTCCCGAAGGCTGCCTATAAAAGCCGCGGGCGACCCGCGGGAATATAAAAAAGAAAGGGACGGCCAGCGTGACAACCAGCAGGGTAATCCCGACGGTTGTGAGGGCAAAAGTGCCTGAGGGAAACGGTGAAAATGCCTCCAGGCAATTCTCTTTCATGTCTCTTCGGGGCACCAGAGGGCGCAGGAAGGTCCCTTCCTGCATTTTTGCATAGCTATGACGCATTTCGAGGAGGATCAGGGCGTTGATCCCGCAAAACAGAAAGACAATCAGGCAGAGAGCGAATACGATATTGACTGTGAGCGTTGAAGCGGCCAAAAGCAGCGCGAAGCCGATCAAATAAAGCTGTACATGATCCCGGTCGCGCAGGAGGGTCAGGAGCTTCAGAGCGGCGACAAACGAAAGCAAATGAATGGCGGCCCCCAGCAATGATCGGGACAAAATCTTGAGATCATAGAAGAAAAAAACCAGGTATCCGATGGATAGGCTGTTTTGAACCCAGACAGGCAGGAGTTTCCGCACCCCGGCAATGCGCATTGCCGGGCCGGCGACGAGAGCCGCAATAAACAGCAGTACCACGATCGGGCCGATGCGGCCGGTGGACGCGATCGCAGCGAAGGCTGCGCCGATCATGCAATAGGAGGCCGCTCTGAAATACAATTCAATACTCATAGTTCATCAAAAAAAATTACATGCGAGGAGCGCCACAGGGCGGATGGGAAACTTCCCCTGGGTCGGGAGCTGAGGATGATCTTAAAAACCTTGTCGGAAAAAATTCTTCGAAGCGCGGATTTATCCTCGATGGCCGGGAAGCCGTCCGTACTCCAGAAATCACGGGTGGCTCCGGATTCAGCTTGCCTGCATTGAACGACGGCCAGCGAACGCAATATCCGATACAAGTGCTCAATGCCGGTTCCGCGTGGCACGTATTCCTGTTGGGTCAAAAATTCCATGCCGGCGCCCTCCTTAAGGAAATGCGCCGCGAGGCTTGCCGCGAGCGATACGGCTCTTTCAAAGGATTCCTCGCTCTCTTCAAGGCGCTTCTGCGGAATCTCCGTGTCGAGAATCAGGCAGAGCTTGCTTTCCTCTTCACGGGCAAATTCGCGGGCCATCAGGTCGCCGGTTTTGGCCGTCGCTTTCCAGTCAATGATACGAGCGCTTTCAGACTGCTGATATTTCCTTATAGAAAAGAGATTTTCTCCGGTTCCCACATTCGGAGCTTCCAGATGTCCCGGTAGAAATGGGAGAAGGTGGAAGAAGGACGAGATTTCCTGCGGCAAAGGGTAAACCAGTATTTCTCCCTTTGCTCCGATGAATTCGCCGCGGCGGAACAGACCAAAGGGAAATCGTGTGGAAATCCAGAATCCCTCGAGGCGGTAAAGCCCGCGACGGGGAAAGGTTTGCACCATCAATTCCGAGCAGATTTCGCCGGGGCGAAGAATCGGGAAATAGGCGGCTCGTCGAAACATGGCCCGGTCCGACGGCGCGAGCCCCCGATGATTGCCTCGCACAAGCGAAAGCCGTTTCCTCAGGCGCGCAAGGAGGGATGGATATTCTCTTATTCGCCTCAAATCCGGATCCTCCACGCGGATGGAAAAAGACGGGAAGAATTGTTTTAGATTTATGAGCGTGATCTTGATGGATACCTGTTCGCAAACAAAGACATTTTCCGGCAATTGCAGCGATAGGGAGAGATGCCTCAGCGAACTGCGCGATAGAATGCCCGAAACCACGATGAAGGAGAACAGAACCGCCAGAATAACGAACAGCAGGTTGTTGCCCGTATTGACTGCCGCGAGCGATAATACGAATACCGATAGAATGAAAAGAACCCCTTCCAGAGTGATTCCAAAAGAGAAAGGAAACAGCCGCCGGCCATATCCGGCTTGATGCGGATTGCCTACCGGCCTAAAGAGGGACTTCAATGTTCCGAAGTATTTCAGCAAGAATAGCCTCTGCTTCTTCGCTGCGTTTATAGGGCGAAGAATATTTTGAACTGACAATCACCCGGTGTGCCAGCACGGGCAGCGCCAATCGCTTGATGTCATCGGGGATGCAGTAATCGCGCCCCTCGAAATAGGCAAGCGACTGCGCGGCCCGGTGAAGCGCCAGGGCCCCCCGAGGACTGGCGCCGACCATCAGGAACTCCGATCGGCGCGTTGCATCGATGATGGCCAGTATGTAATCAAGCAGCGACTCTTCCATGCGGACGGCGCGCGCGGCAGCCTGCGCCTCCAAAATGTCTTCCGCCTGCATGATCGGACGGAGGTGCTCCAGATCCGCGGAATTGCTTTGCCGCCGCAGAATTTCCTTTTCGGCCTCATATTCCGGATACCCCATTTTGATGCGCAACAGGAAACGATCCAACTGGGATTCCGGCAACGGGTAGGTCCCGTGGTGTTCGATCGGATTCTGCGTGGCCACCACCATAAAAGGGCGGGGGAGCGGGTGCGTTTCGTTGTCCACGCTCACCCGCCCTTCGCTCATCGCCTCCAGAAGGGCGCTTTGTGTTTTGGGTGTTGTGCGGTTGATTTCATCTGCCAGCACGATATGCGCGAAAATCGGCCCCTTGCGAAAGCGGAACGCCTGGTCTGCCTGGTTGAAAATGGATACTCCGAGTATATCCGATGGAAGCAAATCGCTTGTGAACTGGATCCTGCGAAAAGTGCAATCGAAAACGCGGGCGAGCGAATGTGCCAGGGTGGTCTTGCCGACGCCCGGTACATCCTCGATAAGAAGATGGCCTTCGGCAAGCAGACAGACGATCGCAAGCTTGACCGCTTCCGGTTTGCCTCGGACGATTCTTTCGATCGCGGATTGCAATTGATGAACCCTGGGCTCCAGCTCAGCCGATTTGACCATACGCTCAACAGTATACTATCGGATTCGCAAAAGCGGAACAAAGGCATGGAGAGGGGTAAAGGGGGAAAGGATCAAAGGGATAGAGGGATATAATCCAAAGAGTCCGCAGATCTTATCCCTTTGCCCCTCTACCCCTTTGTTCCTCTGTCCCTTAGAAGAGGTTTTTCTGGTTGCCGGGCGGAGAGATGCGGAAGTGATCGAAGGCTTTGCGTGTGGCGATGCGGCCCCGTGGCGTCCGGTCAAGGAACCCGATTTGGATCAAGTAGGGCTCATAAATGTCCTCGATGGAGTCTTCGTCTTCGTTGATCGCGGCGGAAAGCGATCCCACCCCGACGGGACCGCCGTTGTATTTTTCCAGGATTGTGAGCATCAGCTTGCGATCGATTTCATCAAAACCGTACGTGTCCACGTCCATCATCTTCAAGGCTTCCATCGCGATTGCGCGCGTGATCCGCCCATCCGCTTTTACTTCGGCATAGTCGCGGACGCGGCGCAACAGCCTGTTTGCAATGCGCGGCGTTCCGCGGCTGCGCGAGGCGATTTCCAGCCCTCCTTCCGCATCCACCTCGACTCCGAGTGTTCGCGCGGATTGGTGCACAATGGTGCTTAGATCTTCGCTGCTGTAAAACTCCAGACGATGGATGATCCCAAACCGGCCGCGCAAGGGCGCTGTCAGAAGACCGGCTCTTGTGGTCGCTCCCACCAGAGTAAAGTGAGGGAGCGGCATCTTGATGCTCCGGGCACCCGGGCCTTCGCCAATGATAATGTCGATGTAAAAATCCTCCATTGCCGGATACAGGATCTCCTCAATGGATGGATGCAGACGGTGGATTTCGTCGATGAACAGAACGTCATTCGGCTTAAGATTTGTGAGAATGGCCGCAAGGTCTCCGCGCTTTTCTATTACGGGTCCGCTGGTTGTGCGGATATTGACCCTCATTTCATTGGCAATGATGGTTGCCAGCGTCGTCTTGCCCAGTCCCGGGGGGCCGTAAAGGAGCACATGGTCCAGCGCTTCCTGCCGTTTCAGCGCAGCGTGGATGCTGATTTCGATATTATCTTTTACTTTTTGCTGGCCGATGTACTGCCGCAGCGTTTGGGGCCGGAGGCTCTGCTCGTAGGATTTTTCTTCCGCGCTGCTGACGGGCGTCATCAGCGTGCGGGACAATTTATGCTCAACCATAATTCAGGATCCGTGCTAGCCGGCCAGCCGGCGCAAAGTGTTTCTTAGAATGTCCTCAAAGGTGCGTTCACATTCCTCGGTGCGCAACACCATCGCGAGCGCTTTTTCCGCATTGGATCGAGGATAACCCAGATTGGTGAGCGCCGACAAGATGTCTTCTTCAAGCGCCGTGAGGGTGTTCGCCGCCTGTGCCGCTTCGATCTGCTCCGGAAGAAGAAAGGGGGTAACCTGGCTCTTGAGCTCAAGCACAACGCGCTCTGCGGTCTTTCGTCCGACGCCCGGAATCGATGTGAGCCGCACCAGATTTCCGGAGGCAATGGCCTGTGCCAACTCCTCCACCTGCGCTCCTGACAGAATCGAGATCGCCAGCTTTGGTCCGATGCCACTGATGGAAATCAACTTCAGGAAAAAGTCTTTTTCGCGCTGCGATAGGAATCCGAACAGCGTCAGGGCGTCTTCCCGCACATGGGTGTGTATTTTAAGAGTAATTTCGCTCCCCTCGCCCGGAAGCTCGTAAAAGGTTGTCAGCGGTATAAAAACTTCATAGCCGACCCCCTGCACATCCAGAAGTTGTCCGATCATCCCTGCACACCTCAATTGACGGGCCGGCGGCTCACGACTGCCGGCCGAGAACCAGGCGCTAGCGCGGCGTGGCGTCAGGCAGGCCGCCGTCCACCGGAATTGTGGCTCCCGTGGTGGGCGTTTGCCGCGTAGCAAAAAAGAGAACCGCTTTTGCCACGTGCCGTGCGGTGACCCTGGCTTTTAGAAGATTGCGGTTTCTGTAGTAGTCCTCAAGCCCCTCGGGGCTCAATCCCCGTGCGTTCATTCGCTCCGGACCTATCTCCAGCCACAAGCCGGATTTTCTTGCGCCATTTGAAAAAACCGCATCCGGAGCGACCATATTCACCCGGACATCCATATCCGCGAATTCCTGGCTTGCAATACGTGCCAGTTGATGCCCGGCAGCCTTTGTTGCACTGTACGCTCCGAATCGTGCGCCGGGAGCAAACACGTTTTTGGTCGAAACCATTACAATGTCCCCCCCAGTCCCCTGGTTTCTAAAATGGCGCGCGGATTCCGCGAGCAGGAGAAGTGTTCCCTCGACGTTGATCCTCTCGAGCCTTTGAAAGGATTCCAGGTTCATCTCGGTGAGCGGAGCAACGTGTGCCACTCCGGCATTCAGGATTGCGAGATCGATGCCGCCCCAGTTGCAGCAGATGTTTCTGAATCCTTCCGCAACGGATTCTGCGCTGGTTACATCCATGGGAACTTCCATCACGCGCGATCCGTATTGCCGCCTCAGTTCGTCGGCAAATTCTGTGAGCGCATTTCCCGCCAGATCGGTGACCGCAACATGACATCCCTGCTCTAGGAGTTCATGGGCGATCCCTGAACCGATCGCTCCCGCCGCGCCCGTAATGACAGCCACGTGGCGCGAAAGAGGAAGCTGCTTGGTTTCCTGGAGTTTTGAATGCTGAAGAATCCGATATTCCATGTCGAAAAGGTCTTCTTCTTCCATGCCCCGATAGGTTCCCATGGCCGCAATCTGAGCCTTCACCGCCAGCGTGTGGGCTGCGATATCTCGGACGATGCCTGCGGCCTCGGCGTCCTTTGCAGCACAGAGAACCCCCAGGCCCGGGATTAGGAGGACTCTCGGCAGAGGATCCATTCGTTCCACGCCCGCAGGCATGCGCGAGGCATATCGGTCGACATAAGCTTCGTAGGATTCGGAATAAGACCGAATTGCCCGGGCGAATTGCTCCCGCAGTCTGCCCATATCCTCAAAATCCGGCGAATCAATCCAAAGATAAAATGGCTTCGTTCGAATCAGATGATCAGAGGTCAGAGGCGGTGTTGCCGCCAGATCGCGTCCGCGGCCGGAATCCACTAGATTCAGGATGTCTCTGTTAATAAGCGGCTTGAGGATCGACCGCATCCAGGGACGATCGGGATCCCTGGTGGGTTGGGCGAGTAATCCGCGAACCATCGGGGCGATGGCTGCAAACCTGTTCTCCGCTACGGACAGCGGTGTTGCGGGTTGAGGAGCGATGATCGTGGGGGCGCGCTGCTGCAGGTAGGCCTCCGCTCTGCTTGTCAGCTCTATGATA
>CAZLHW010000104.1:0-2354 GCA_964559085.1 uncultured Acidobacteriota bacterium
CGGCCCAGAAGCGCCGACACTTCGGATCCCGCCTGGGTGAAGCGGAAAATATTATCGATAAAAAGAAGCACGTCCTGGTGTTCTTCGTCGCGGAAGTATTCGGCGACCGGCAGACCGGTCAAACCGACACGAAGGCGGGCGCCCGGCGGCTCGGTCATCTGCCCGTAGATCAAAGCGGCTTTCTCAATAACACCGGACTCCTTCATTTCGAGCCATAGATCGTTGCCTTCGCGCGTGCGCTCCCCCACTCCGGCAAACACGGAATAGCCGCCGTGGTGCATGGCAATCCGGTGAATCATCTCCATGATAACAACCGTTTTGCCGACACCCGCGCCGCCGAACAGACCGATCTTTCCTCCCAGCACATAAGGTTCAAGGAGATCAATGACTTTGATGCCCGTTTCGAGCATCTTGGTTTCGGTGCTTTGGTCTTCGAAGCTGGGCGCAGGCCGATGAATGGGATAAAACTTGGAGGCTTTTATATCTCCGAGTTCATCCACAGGCTTTCCGATAACGTTCATCACCCGCCCGAGGGTTTCGCGTCCTACGGGGACGCTGATGGGCTGGCCGGTATCGATCGCCGCCATACCGCGCACCATCCCGTCGGTGGGTTGCATACTGACGCAGCGAACACGGTTTTCTCCCAGGTGCTGCTGGACTTCGACGCTGACACTGAGTTTCTGCCCGCCGGAGTCCCCCTCGATCCTCACGCAGTTATAGATCGCGGGAAGACTTTTTTCATCAAACTCGCAGTCGACCACAGGCCCAATTATTTGTACGACTTTTCCAACTTGTGTCATTTAAATTCTCCTGCCGCCAATCAAATTACGAATGATGAATGGCGATTTTCAATTCGTCATTCGGTGGAGGCGGCTCCACTGACAACCTCGATCAGCTCCTTGGTAATCCCGGCCTGGCGCACCTTGTTCGCATAAAGGGTGAGTCCTTCAATCATTTCAGCCGCATTATTCGTGGCAGCCTCCATTGCGGACATGCGGGCTCCGTGCTCGGACGCGGACGCCTCAAGGAGCGCCCGAAAGACCTGCGCTTCCACGTGCCTTGGAAGCAGACTTGAGAATATTTTTTCAGGCGGCTCATCGTAAAGATATTCCAAGCGGCCGGCATCATCGGGATGATCCAGTCTCTGGATCGGCAGCAGCGGTTCGACGACGACGCGCTGCTGAACAACCGATTTGAATTCGTTATAGACAAGCCATACCTGATCCATTTCATTCTTCACAAACTCGTCAATAAGGTCTCTGGCAATGGCTGCGGCATCCGCAAAACTCGGTTTCTGCAGCACGCCGATGGCTTCATGCCGGACGGCATAGGAGCGGCGCCTGAAAAAATCGCGGGCGCGTTTGCCGAGAATGTTGAGCTCCACCTTGCGGTCGGAGCGCTGAACCAGGAATTCGAGCGCATGGCGGATGATGTTGGTGTTGTAAGCGCCGCACAAGCCCCGGTCCGCGGTAATCACCACGAGTTCGATCCGGTCGTCGCCGCGTCTTGCAAGCAGGGGATGCGCCTGCTCGGGGACGCGGGTTGCCAGGCTGTTCAGAACCGCAACCATCTGTCTTGCATACGGGCGCGCCGCGATCACGCGGTCCTGCGCTTTGCGCAGCCTTGCCGCCGAGACAAATTTCATGGCCCGGGTGATCTGCTGAATGTTTTTGGCGCTGCGAATGCGCCGTCTGATATCGCGTATGTTTGCCATACCTTATCCGGCCGTCAGGCTGTGGTTTTTGCAGCGGCGTATTTTTCCTTGAATTCCTTCAGCGCGTCGAGAAGCTCCGCGCGCGACGCATCCCCGAGTTCCTTGTCGGCGGAGAGTTTTTGCATCAGTGCGCTCTTGGCCGTATCCATGAACTGGAGCATCTGCTTGAGAAATTCCGGAATCTCGTCCACCCGGAGATCGTCCGTTATCCCCTGCGTCCCGGCGAAGATGGAAACCACCTGCTGAATCACATCGAGGGGCTGATACTGATTCTGCTTCAGAATCTCGGTCAACCGCTCTCCGCGCGCCAGCTGCGCCTGCGTTGCTTTGTCAAGATCGGACCCGAACTGAGCGAAGGCAGCGAGCTCCCTGTATTGCGCCAGTTCGAGGCGCAGCGTGCCGGCGACCTGCTTCATGGCTTTAATCTGCGCATTGCCGCCCACGCGGCTAACCGAGTTTCCGACATGAACGGCCGGACGGATGCCGGCATGAAAAAGATCGGACTCCAGGAAGATCTGCCCGTCCGTGATTGAAATGACGTTCGTTGGGATATAGCCGGAAATATCGCCGGCCTGTGACTCGATGATCGGGAGCGCCGTAAGAGAACCCACGCCGAGCTTGGCATTCATCTTGGATGCCC
>CAZLHW010000104.1:2364-10244 GCA_964559085.1 uncultured Acidobacteriota bacterium
CGCTCCAGCAGGCGCGAATGCAGATAAAACACGTCGCCCGGATAGGCTTCCCGGCCCGGCGGCCGGCGCAGGAGAAGAGATATTTCACGGTACGCCGCGGCGTGTTTCGTCAGATCATCATAAATAACCAGCGCGTGCCGGCCGCGATCGCGGAAGTATTCGCCCATGGAACAACCGGAGTAGGGCGCAATATACTGCATGGTCGCAGGATCGGAAGCCGATGCGGACACGACAATCGTCTTGTCCATCACTTCGTAGTCGGCAAGTGTCTTTACAACCTGCGCAACCGTGGAACGCTTCTGACCAATGGCGACATAAATGCAGATTACGTCCGTGTTTTTCTGATTGATGATGGTGTCTATGGCGATAGCCGTTTTCCCGGTCTGGCGGTCCCCGATAATGAGCTCGCGCTGCCCGCGTCCGATGGGAATCATGGAGTCGATTGCCTTCAAACCGGTTTGGAGCGGCTCCTTCACCGGCTGCCGGTCCACGACCCCGGGCGCCAGGCGCTCGATAGTGGCGTACTCCTTGGTGTTGATGGGCCCGCGCTCATCGATGGGTTCGCCGAGCGCGTTGACGACGCGTCCGATCAAAGCCTCGCCTACAGGAACGGACATGATGCGCCGGGTACGCTGAACAACATCCCCTTCTTTAATCAGGGTGTACTCCCCGAAGAGCACGGCGCCGACATTATCCTCTTCCAAATTAAGAGCAATCCCTTTGACTCCATGGGGGAAATCGAGGAGCTCTCCGGCCATTACATTATCGAGGCCATGGATGCGGGCGATTCCATCGCCCACGGAAATCACGGTCCCGACCTCGCTCACGACCACGCCGGTCTGGAAATCCCGGATCTGTTCTTTCAAAAATTTGCTTATTTCATCCGCTCTAATCTGCATGCTCTAAATTCCCTCTCTCTGAAGCGTTGAGTCCTCAATCCCCGGATGTGCGACAGGGCCGGCACTCAATCCCGAAAGATTGTTAGGTTTCCGTAAGGCGCCGCCTCATTTCCGAAAGCTGAGTTCGAATCGAGCCATCAAAGATCGTGCTCCCCAACTGGACCACAATGCCGCCGAGAAGAGCCGCGTCCAGATGCAATTCCACATTCACACGCTTGCCCGTAATCTCCGCAAGCCTGTTCTCGAGGACTTTCAGCTCCTGCGGAGAAAGCGGCATTGCCGCCGTCACACGCGCAGATACAATTCCTTTCCGCTCGTTTACGGCCTTCTCATAGGCATCGGATATCTGCTGGAAATAGCGGAACCGGTTCTTCCGCAGAAGGATGCGAAGAAAACTCGAAGTCACGGGATGCACCGGATGCAGTGCCGTCAATTCCGTCAGAAGCTTTTCCTTTGTTTCCCGCGGAACGGCAGGGGCACAAAAAGCATCAAGAAGATCGGGAACCACGCGGAAAATTTCACTGTAAGTTTTAATATTTTCCGTCACAGTCTGTTCTACATCTTCTTCAAAAACTATCTCTGCAAGAGACCGCGCATAGCGCCCGAGGATTGCAGAAGGAATCACGATGGACCTCCCAGTTTTGTGACAAAGCGGGAAAAGAGCCGGTCGCGATCGGCCGGCGTGATTTCATGCCGGATCCGTTCTTCCCCCATCCGTACCGAAAGCTCGGCGGCATGCTGCTTCAGCTCCAGTTGGGCGGCGCGCGTCATTCCCTCGATCTCCTGCCTGGCTCGCTCCACGATTTTTTGCGCATCCTGTTCGGCCGCCGCAACCAGACGCTGGTATTCCTCCTGCCCCTCTTTTTCCGAAGCGCGTGCGATCTCCTGTATCTCATCATCCAGCCGGCTCATGCGCGCCTCAATCTCGGCCAGCTTGGATTCGGCCTCAAGCCGCGATTTCTGCGCTTCCGCAAGCGCCTCCCGGATGGACTGGGATCTGTTGGCGAAGAAATTGGAGAGCGGTTTGCGCGCAATCCATACCAGCACGCCGACAACGACCAGAAGATTGAACATGCGCCCGAGACTAAACCATATCCCCCAGGCATTATTTGCTTCAGAAGCGAAAACCGTTTCCGGAAGAAAGAGATTTCCCGCCAAAAACAGCGACGCTGCAATGAAAGAAAACCGGGCACCTTTGCAATTCATCAATTGCCTACCTGGATAAACATCGATTGGCAGACTTCCTGGAAATTGGAGACTGAATCCGCTCCAGCCGCGATCAGAATTTTAAATCCCATCTTCCAAGAATGGTTGAGGTAAAGCTCCCCGCGATTTCCTGCGCATCCAAAGTTAAAAGTTGCTTTTCCGTCTCAACCTGCGCGCGTATCGATTCGCGGGAATCGACTATCATGCGCTCGGCGGCAGCGCGGGATCGAGCCAGGATCTCGGCGCGCTTCTTTAAAGCTTCGGCCCGAAGCTGTTCCTGACGATGATACCCCTCCATTCGGGCATTCTTGATGGATTCCTGATACTTGCCAAACAAGCTTAGATGATGGTTCAAATTTTCTTGTGTTTGCCGCATCAACCCTGTGGTCCGGCTCTCCCTTTCAGCCTGCACCTTCTGGAGCGGCTTGAACAGAAGCTTATTCAGCGCCACAATCAAGAAAAGAAAAATGACTATCGCCGGAACGATGGAACTATCCAAATTGATCATCAGTCGCTATCCCGATCCGAGCAAGGCCTCCCGCCAGCAAGCCTTTGCTAAAGAACGGTTTAAGCTATCACACGCAAACAGACAGGTCAAGCTGTTTCGCCTTTTCAAAAACGCAGACTTCAGGCCCGTTCCCAAATTCTTCCACTCCATTTTAGGAACACAAAGCCCTGCTCCATTGAAAAACAGAGGGGAGGTGGCCCCGTTTTTTTCTGATATAGTGTCGTCATGCTGAGGCGGCTGATGCAATTGGGTCTGCTTGGGACGTCGCTGGAGATTATTTGGATACTCGTCTGTTCTCTGGGACCGCTGCGCCGGAACACGGCGGGATTCCTGCTTCTGATAGCCGCTGCTTTCGGGCTTTTTCTTTGGACTTTTTTCCGTGTTCGCATTCAATCCAATGCGGCGATGGGGATGGTGCTGGGTTTTGCGCTGCTTTTTCGGCTGACGGTGCTTTATGCTCCTCCCTATCAAAGCGAAGATGTGTACCGCTATATCTGGGATGCCCGCGTCGCTTCCATGGGACTGAATCCCTATCAGTACGCTCCGAGCGCTCCGGAACTTGAGGGGCTGCGCGACGATCAGATTTATCCGATGATCAATTCCAAGCCCTATATCACAGCCTATCCGCCCTTGTCGCAGGTTTTATTCCGGGCTTCCTTCGCGCTGTTCGGCAGCAGCGTATTTGCCATGAAGGCTCTTTTCAGTCTGTTCGAATTTCTTGCTGTTATTCTCGCCTGGAGGCTTCTGATCCGTTGGAATCTGAACCCGCAAACGCTCCTGCTGATGGCATGGAACCCTTTCTTTATATTTGAATTTTCGCATTCCGGCCATTCCGACAGCGCCATGATGTTTCTGATCCTTCTGTCCCTCTACCTGCTTTCCCGAGGCAGGAAAAGCTGGGCGGCGGTGAGCTACGCGGGTGCGGTTCTTTCAAAACTGCATCCCGCACTCTGGTTTCCGCTCTATCTGCGGCGCACCGGCGTGAAAGCCATGATTCCCGGGATTGCGGCCGGACTGGGGCTGATCCTCCTCTTTTTCAACTTCAATACATGGCTTCATTATTTGAAATCCCTCGGGCTGTATTTCCGGCTCTTTGAGTTCAACGCAAGCATTCATTACCAGATACGGTTTATCGGCCGGTGGGTCTATCAGGAGTCCTGGGACAAGCTCATCGGTCCTTACCTCGGGGCTGCGCTTCTTGCCGTCGCCCTATTCATATTCTGGAAGTTTCCGGTGCGCGATGCGCGAGACCTTCTGCATGCAGGATTCTGGCTTATGACGGCGGATCTGTGCCTGGCAACAACGGTCCATCCCTGGTATCTTTCCTGGGCGGCGCTCGCATTGCCGTTTTTCCCCTACGCTTTCATGATTTATTGGACGGGAGCCTGCTTTCTCTCATACACCGCTTATGCCTATCACCCGGTGTACGAGCCTGCATGGGCTTTGCTGCTGGAATATCTTCCTGTATACGGTCTCATGGGATGGGAGCTGTGGAGGCGCCGCAGTCTGACGATGGATTGGATACAACGGAGCGACGCGTGAGAAAGCATAAGAGGTATCTGGAGCTGCTGCTTAAAGACGAAATCGTGGAAGGGCATCCGGAAGGATTCGTCTTTTCGAGAAAAACAAGAACATCGCTTCAGGAGATTCTGGAGGCCCTGCGCCGCGCCTCCGCCGACCCCCAAATTGTGGCTTTATCGCTCAGCCTGGGAACGCTCGAATCCGGCTGGGCGCGGTGCAGCGATCTGCGCCGTGCGCTTGTTTCCTTCCGTCGCAGCGGCAAACCGATCTATTGTTTCCTGCAGGAGGGGGGCAATCAGGAATATTATCTGGCCAGCGCCTGCAAGCCGCTATTTATGCCCCCGGCCGCGCATCTCAATCTAGTGGGGCTAACGGCGGAAGTTTTCTTTCTTCGGGACCTGATGGATCGTTTCGGCATAAGAGCCCAGCTGCAGACCGTCGGAGAATACAAATCAGCCGCGGAGATGTTCACGCGCACCGGCATGTCCCCGCCTGCCCGTGAACAGCTGGACCTGCTTTTGAACGACAGCTACGAAGAACTATGCCGCGCGCTGCAGGATCGCGGATTCAGCCGCGAGGAAGCAGCGGCAAAGATTGACTCCGGCCCCTTCACAGCCCGGGAAGCGCTGGCGCAGAACCTGCTGGACGGAGTCTGCCACCAAGATGAAATAGCGGACCGGATTAAAAAGGAATTTGGAGAAAGCGTTCGCCCGGTTTCACCGGGCAAGTATTTCAAAGGGGACGGCGTTTTCAGGACTCTTTTCACGTTCCGCCGCCCGCGCATTGCCGTCCTTAACGTCGAAGGACATATTGACTTGGGGGAAAGCCGCCGGAGCCAGTTGGGGCGCGCGGTAACCGGATCCGAAACCGTCGGCATGTTTCTGGATCATGCCAGGCAATCGAAAAGGATTCGAGCGATTCTGCTGCGGATCAACTCTCCCGGAGGATCGGGGCTCGCCTCAGACTTCATCTGGCGAAAGGTCGCGCTCGTCAACAAAACCAAGCCCGTCGTGGTCAGCTTCGGCGATGTCGCCGCGTCCGGGGGCTACTATATTGCCGCCCCCGCCTCCTGGATTCTGGCGGAACCCACATCTATCACCGGTTCCATCGGAGTCCTGGCAGGTAAATTTGTTGCCCGCGAACTCATGAACCGCTTTGCCGTACGCCGGGAATCCATTCGCCGCGGGTTACACGCAGAATATGAATCGCCGTTCTCCGAATTCACCCAGGCCGAATCCGAGCGACTGCAGCAGCAGATACAGGAGTTTTACCGGGAAGATTTTGTCAGAAAGGTTGCCGAAGGGCGCAGGCTCGATGAGGCGGCGGTAGACACGGTCGGGAGGGGCCGCATATGGAGCGGCGCCCGCGCCAAAGAGCTCGGACTCGTCGACGAAATCGGCGGATTACTGGAAGCGGTTCAGAAAGCGCGCGACCTCGCCCATATACCGGAAACAAAGAAAGTCCGCGTTGTTCATTATTATCGTCATCGCAAACTGTGGGAACGCTTCCTGCCGGATTTAAAATCGCCGATCATGGCCGCAGTTCTGCCGCAACCCGCGCTCCATGCATTAGAAATGATGGAACCGCTCGCAAAACAGGCGATTCTTCTGCTGCTGCCATTTCAGATCCGTATCCGCTAACAGTCCCCAGCAATTGAACGGCGATTCTTCGCGTTCTTTGCGTCTTCGCGGCTAACCCGGATAAACTGCCGGGACGCGAGGGACGAAAAGAAAAAGTCCAATAGGCACCGGCCGATCTACTGTCGCAGGCAATCAGGGCTGCTTGAAAACCAGATTCAGGAATTCATTGCGCGTCTCGGCGGAACGGCGGAAATTCCCAAGCATCGAGCTGGTGACCGCGCGGGAGTTTTGTTTCTCGACTCCACGCATCTGCATGCACATGTGCTGCGCCTCGATCACCACTCCGACGCCCAGGGGCTTGATTGTTTCCAGGATCGTCCTGGCGATCTGCGTCGTCAACCGTTCCTGAACCTGCAGCCGGCGGCTATACATTTCAATAAGGCGGGCTATTTTGCTGATCCCGACCACTTTCTTATCCGGCAGATACCCGACATGGCATTTTCCGAAGAAGGGGAGCATGTGGTGTTCGCACATGCTGAAAAAATCTATGTTTTTTACAATGACCATCTCATCATACTGCACGTCGAACAGCGCATTATTCAGAAGTTCGACCGGGTTCTGGGTATAGCCGCTTGTAAGAAAGCGCAGGGCCTGCTCCACGCGATGGGGCGTACCCTTTAATCCCTGACGATCCGGATCCTCACCGAGATCCACCAAAATTTGACGAATGAGCTCCTTCATCCCTCCCCCGTAACAGCCCTGCATCGGGCCGAAAAATCGGCGGACAGCTTCCGGGAAACACTGCCACGGCAGAAGCATGATGTCGAGTGACAATGCCCTCCAATACCCCGGTCCTCCGCAATAAAACGCCAAACCGGCCCGGCAATGCCGGCCGGCCTCAGATTCAGAACGATCATTCTATCATATGGAAGGGTTTGTGTTCAGGATGCGGAGAATGAAGGGCAAAAGCTGCAAGAAGCGCCGTGTGCACTCCCGGAGTTCGGGAAGCGGCGGCAATCCTCGTGTTTCAGGTTTAAAGCAAAAGCCTTCTGTCCGCAGGCTGAATGCTATACACTCAACGCATGGTTTTCGATAGAACTTATTTTCGGCAATTCGGCAAGTCTTTTTCCGCTGCCGGGAAGGTGATGCTGAAACACGAAACACCCAGGGATGCCGCCGCAATCTCCTATTTCAGCCTGGTCGCTCTTTTCCCCGGCATCCTGGTAATCGTCGCCGTCGTGGACGCTTTTCTCGGCTGGATGGATCTGCACGGTACCGTCGTGCAGCTTATTATCGACCTTTTTCCCGGATCGCGGGGATTCCTTAAATCAAATCTTGACGAGATTACGGATCCCTCCCCGGCCGTTGTGATTTCCTGCGCTCTGGTATTCATCTGGTCGTCTTCCTGGATTTTTTCTTTTCTGGAGAGCGCCATTAACCGCGCCTGGGGAGTATCAAACCAGAAGACATTCTGGGAAAGCCGGCTCCGCAGTATTGGGTTTATGATATTGGGCGGCGTCAGCCTCCTGGCCTCCTCGGCTATCACCGCTTTTGTCAGCCAGGCTCGGGCGCGCGCGGCTGCGGAAATTCCGGTTTCGGCCGAAGCCAGTCTGCTGATCGGCTGGATCTTTTATTCTCTGCTGATTCTGGGAGGACTCTGGATCGCCGTGCTGGTGTTTGCCCTTATTTTCAAGTGGATCCCCCACCGAAAGGTTTATTGGAGGGAAGCCTTTTCCGGGGCGTTGGTCTTTGTACTCATGTGGGAGATAGGCAGCGTTATCTTCGTGCGTTTACTGCCGTTTTTTGATAATCACAGGATTTATGGCCGGGCAGGCGCCATGATAGCGCTGTTGGTGTGGGTCTACACATCAAGCCTGATCCTGCTTTTCGGCGCCAATTTCACGGCGCAGCTGCATGGCATTCGTCTGCAGGAACCTGTCCCCGGAAACGGGATGCTTCACCGCGGAACATCCCGGGGGTTTCCCTCATAAAAGCGATTCCGAATTATGAAACATCACGATTTTGACTTTGCCCTGCCTGATTCCCTTATCGCGCAGCATCCTGCGCCCCGGCGCGATGAATCGCGCCTGATGGTTGTATGGCGCCAGACGAGTCGGAGAGAGCACCGCAGGTTCCGGGAGCTTCCCGAAATCCTGGGACCCGAGC
>CAZLHW010000105.1:0-3278 GCA_964559085.1 uncultured Acidobacteriota bacterium
ATCCTATATCCTGATTTCCAATGTGCTGCCCTACACGCCGGAACTGCAGGATGAAATTCTCTACAACTCCGGGCCCACCAGTCATGAAACACCGGGGGATGAGCGCAATCCGCGATGGATTCTCCCCAAAATGGACTGGAGCCGGGAAACGCTGCAATCGATAGCCGCGATCGCCTATCGGCATGCGACTATGAGCTATCTCGACATCGATATGAACCAGCGAAACAACTACTGCCCTTTTATCCGACCGGGAAGCCTCGCGCTATCCTGTCATGGCGGCGTAAGTCCTTGCCCGCCGCTGTTGCATTCCTACACGTGCTATATCCGCGGCCGGGAAAAATTTTTCCGCCGCTGTGAATACGGGAATTTGAAGGAACAATCGCTGCGGTCCATCTGGCGGCAGCCGGATTATGCGGCCTTTCGGGAGCGGGTGCGGCAATTTGATTTTTCCCCCTGCACCGATTGCTGCGGTTGCGAATTCGCGGAAAAGAACGAAACCGATTGCCACGGCAATCCCTTTCCAGTCTGCGGCGATTGCCTGTGGGCCCGGGGCGTTCTGCGCTGCGCCTGAGCCTTTGCCCCCGGGAGCGTGCCCGACAAACACCCCGCCGGATCTGTTTTCAGGATTTTCCGCTCCATCGGTCGAACGACCAGGCAAGAAACACCTGGAAACGGGACCGGGCAAGCGGCCGCATCGGCATTGGGGCCGACGACACGGAATCTCGGCCTTTCAACCCGATGCGCCGGCCGCATGCGCGGCAATTCCGCCGCTGAATATCGCTTTATGGCAGGCGGATATTTGCGTATATTCCTGCGGAATGTTTCCCGGCGCCTGATGTCGGGGCGGCTTTATTCGGCGGCAGAGAGGAGCGATCGAATGAAACTGCGCATGAAGATACTATCCGGCTTTTTGATCCTGGCAATAATCCCTTATTATAGCGGGATTCGGCATCGACATCCTTACAGCATTCTCAGGTTCAGCCGCGGCCATGGGCATCGGCGGCCCGGGATGCGGAGCTGTGAGGTCAATGGCAAACTACCGCCATCTTCCCGCCGGCGTGAAAAACGTTTTGCCGGCTGTCATGCTCCTGGGCCGGCTGGAAATCTTCGGGTTGATCCTTTTTTTAACAGTCCGATTCATGAAATAAGCTCAAACTGCCTGCGGTTCTTCGCTTTCTTTGCTTCTTCGCACCTTAGCCCTGGAATTGCAAAGAAGAAGTCACCGAGGCAGACGCGGCGCCGGGCCGAGATCCTTTGCAGCCTTTTTTAATATGCTGCGAATCCAGATATGGCCGGGGTCCTGGTCCTGGTAGCGATGCCATTGGAGGCAGTGGCTTACCTTGGGAATGGCGAAGGGAGGGCGGATCAGTCGAATCGGCAAATAGCGCGCGCACAGCAGCGCCATCCGGCTCATGACCGTGGCGATTCTATTGGTTCCCACAACAAGCCGGCACGCGACTTCGAAGTCTTGCGCAACCACCTCGATATTTCTCACCTGCCCGTAATGCGCGGCGAACCATCCTTCAAAAATGGCGGGCGCATGCCCGAAATGGACTTCAATGTGCCCGGCCTTGAAAAACCGGCTTTTCGAAATTGTGTTTCCGATCAAAGCGTTTTTGTTCCACACCACGCAAGTGTGGGTGTCCTCGAAAATCGATTCTTTCGGATGCGCGGCTATCGTATAAACGGACGGCCGGATTATGAAGTCAATATCTCCCTTTTCTAGCCTCTGATTCATGGTCTCATCCAGCCGCACGAGCTCGAACTTAATCCCCGGCGCCTGCCGTGCGGCTTCCTCCATCACCTGCGGCATCAGGATCGCGGTCACGTAATCGGACGCAGCAAGGCAGAACTTTCTATTTGAAACGGCAGGGTTGAAGTCTGTCTTGGATGCCACGGTGTGCTGAATCTGGATCAGACAGCTGCGCACCGGTTGCACCAGGCTTTCAGCCAATGGGGTAAGGACCATACGTCGGCCGGAGGGGACAAGCAACGGGTCTCCAAAGTACTGCCGGAGCCGGCGGAGGATTATGCTGGTGGCCGGCTGGCTTAAATGGAGCCGCTCGCCGGCCCGCGTAACGCTCTTCTCCGTCAAGAGGGCGTCCAGTGCAACAAGCAACCCGACATCAAAATTGCGAAAGTCCATCCCGAATGGCTCCATTTAATTTATAAATCCATATGTATAGTAAACATTCATTTTACATATGGCGAGGCCCCCTGCTAAATTTTCAGTCAACTCATTAGGAGTACGGCGTATGGCATCTGCGGAATCCGCTTTACCCCCATTAAGCCCGGAAGATCAATCCAAGCCCTATGCGAAGTACTATCGGCAGCCAGTGCCGCCGGATCCCGCGCATCTGGCGTTGATGGATAAGCCGTGCGATCCATTGAAAGCGATTTACCCCGAGCAGATGAATGATCTGCTCAACCCGGGAGATCTTCAGGTGGAAATCGGCTGGTGCAACCTGCCGAATGGAGCGGGCTTTATCGCCAACCGGATCGTCTATCCGGACGTCACTCCGGAAATGGTGGACTGGTGGTTTGCATGGCATCCGCTCGAAAGTCTGCGCTATCGTCTGTGGTATCCTCCGCAGCATGCCGGGATTTCGGTGGATTCGGAATCCCGTAAAAGAATTCTCGACCCCGGGGTTCCGCTCGCCGAGAAGAGCTGGGGGGTGACCCACCACGTTACGGAAGACTGCAATTGCGGAATGGAAAACATCGACATCACGTTTCTGTCTCCCGAAGATTTCGGCTTCGACAGGGCGCGGTGGAAGGAGCCGTATGTGGCAACATTCGTGGGCGGCTTCGGCTGGTCCAGTCCGGCGGCAAAGGCCGGTCGTATGCCGAAAGCCCCTTCGCTGATGTGCCATATATTCAGAAATACTCCGGGCGGCCTTGAGCATCGGACGCGCTTCTGGATGGGTTATCGTTTTTCTCAGGGCAAACCAGACCTGGTTTTGCCGCCGGGCGTCTCCGTTCCGGAAGTCGCGGTTCAGGGATTAGCCCGGCACAACGTGCATGAATTCAGCAACCTTGGCGTGCTGCTGCCGCAAATCTATGCGGAGTTCGGCGGGCAGAGAATCGCCTGAGCGTCAACTTGCACAATTCGGAGAAGGCATGAGCGCCACAATCGAAATAAATCTGGACGACTGTACAGGCTGCAGGACCTGTGTTGAAGCCTGTTTTGTGGATGTGCTGCGGTGGGACGAAAGCCAAGAAAGGCCGGTTGTTGCCTATGCGCGCGATTGCGTCTGGTGCTTTACGTGCGGAATCAA
>CAZLHW010000105.1:3288-10153 GCA_964559085.1 uncultured Acidobacteriota bacterium
CCCATATCCTGCCTCAAATATCTGGGCTGCCGGGACCTCCCTATTAGGCAATCGCGGCGGCGGTCCCGAGGAGTCCATTATGAGCGAAATAGCAACCAGCCTTGCAACCTATGATACCGACGTGCTTGTCATTGGAGGCGGATTCGGCGGCCTTGCCGCAGCCATCCGAATCAAAGAACTGGCCCCGGCAACCGACGTGCTGATTGTCGACAAACAAACAATCGGCTGGGGGGGAAAGGCAAACAAGGGGGCCGGAGTTCTGTGGGTCCTTGCGCCGGGGGACGACATCGACGCCTTTGTGGACTACCACGTAAAAAACATCGGGCTCTATCTGAACGACCAGGATTTGCTCTATGCCATGGCTCGGGAATCGTACGGCGCCGCCCGAAAGCTCGCGGATTGGGGCGTCAAGGTGATGAAAACTCCGGCCGGCGACCTGGACACAAACCGGCTTCCTTTCGGATGGTCGCTTGCGGCGGCGGATCTGGATATGATGCTGCCGCTCCGAAAAAGAGCCGCAAAGCTCGGGATACGGATGCTGGATAAGACCCCGGTGGTTGAGCTGCTGAAGCAGGAAAATCGTGTAACCGGCGCCGTCGGTTTTAGTTTGCTCGACGGCCATTTTGTTGTTTTTAGATCAAAAACCACGGTACTGGCCAATGGCGATTGCGATTTCGGCGTCCTGCGCATGTGGGCCAACGCCTGTGGCGATGGCATCGCGGCTGCCTATAATGCCGGCGCGGAGATGCGGAATGCGGAGTTCGGCAACTTTTATGACGTGGTCAACAAGGCCACCGGCATCCCTATCGTTTTCGGATTCCGCAATCTCTATAACGCGCACGGCGAGAATATCAGCGAAAAATACATACAAGGCCCTGAGCCGGACATCCCGATTTCGATTATCCTCGGCATGGAAAAAGAGGTCCTGGAAGGCAGAGGCCCGATTTATATCGATACAAGCGAATTTGCGAATCCCTCGGAGGGGAACGCGGGAATATTTCAGTGGGACCGGCCGAATTTTAAAGCCCTCTTCGGTTGCGAGTTCGCAAAAATGCAGCAGTATGGACCGCCGCCGGCAAAAAAAGTCGAGGTCTCCCTCGGGTTTACAGGGGAATTGTCCCCAATTAAGGTTGACGGCGAAATGAAGACAACGCTCCCGGGCCTCTGGGCAATCGGGGATACGAGCTATGCAGGCTCCGCATGGGCCGGCGCCGCGGAGGCGCCGCCGGGACGCTTGAGGGGTTCCGGATTGATGAATGCCCTGATCGCGGCGCTGCTGGCCGCGCCATCCGTGGTGCAGCACTCAAAAGAATCCATCCCTCAGCCGCCGAAGGATCAGGAGATCGCCTATCTGAAAGAAAAGATTTTTGCCCCGCTGCATCGCAAGAATGGGTACCCGGCTTCGGAAGCCATTCGGAGCATTCAGGAAGCGGTTGTCCCAGTGAAATACAGCATGCGGAGGAGCCGGGAAAGACTTGAAGAAGCTCTATCCAAAGTGGCGCGGGTGCAGGAACAGCTCCCCGAGTTGTTCGCCGAGGACCCACACGGCCTCGCAAGGTGCCACGAAGCCTCCTGCATCGCGCTGTGCGCCGAGATAGGATTCCGGGCAGCCCTCGCCCGCACGGAGTCCAGAGGCTGGCACTACAGGGAAGACTATCCCCAACGGGACGACACCAACTGGCTGCAATGGATTATCGTCAAAAAAGTGCAGGGCAGGATGGTTGTCACCACCGAGCCTATTCCTATTGAAGGCTACAAAATAAAACCGGGTTCGACAGCAGCGGCGCCCGATGCGGTTGTCGATCACGGAGAACTTGTCGGCGTGACTCCGGAAATGATCGACTGGTGGTGGGTCAACATGGAAAAGGGCTACCCGCTGTGGGAACCGAACGATCACAAATCGTTTGTGTGGGAAGTGCCCCCGCCTATTGGAGGCTATCTGGGAGCAATCCAGATAGCGGAAGAGAAAATGGGCCCCATGCCTCCGATGAAGATTCGAATCCGCTGGGACGATCCGGACTCATGCCCCATCCCCCGCACGTACGAGCATGCCATTGTTGCGTCCGGAATTGATCCCGAAGGCAGAGTGGGAGCGATGATTCTCCACGAATGGGAGAAAAGCCCGCGAGGCACCAGAATGCGGTCGACGATGCGTTTCCTGGGTCCCGTTCCTCCCGGCCTGCCGGAAATCTGGAAACAACACGACAGGGCTGAAGTATCCACGTTCCCCAAGTTCCTGCCCGATCTCTACAGATTATGGCAGGCGGTAAAGGATCCGGCCATCAACCGGCAATGCTCGCTGCGCAAGGGTTCGCGGACAGACAGCTGATGGAATCCCGGAGTTGCCGGCTGCCTTTGGCTCAAACAGCCATGGCGGCGTCGAAGGCGCTGGTTGTGGCATTCCAGACAGTATTGGCTTTACCGTTGCAGGTCCCGACGACATAACACTCGGAAGCCGGGGATTTCAATCGATCGATCGATTCCCTGTCAACGCGGATTCCCATCGAAAGGATAACGGTATCCGCAGAAAGGGTTTCCTCCTTTCCATTCCTGACAACTGTCACGCAGTCTTTTGTTATATCCGCCAGCTTTGTTTCGGTTCTCAAATCAACGTTATATTCCGCAAGAGTATTGAACAGGGCATAGGCGTTGATGGGCGAAGAACCGGATCCCAGCTGTTCGCGCGGCAACGCGTCGATCAGGGTCACCTTTCTGCCGGATTGCAGGAACCTCAGCGCTGTTTCGCATCCCGTCATGCCGGCGCCCGCGATCAGCACAATCTTTCCTATCTGCACACCCTCGCGGTCGATATCGCCGACCCACACGACTTTTGACTTGTCGTTAAACGAAAATTTCGGGATGACGGGTACGCCGCCCATGGCCAGAATGAGCGTTTCCGCACCTTCTTCGGCAATAAGCTCGGCGGTCGCCTCGGTGCCCGTTTCGAATCGGATGTTTTTGTAGCGCCTTGCCGTCCGGATGGACCACTCGAGATAATTTTTGAGATCACGCTTGAAAGGAAATCTTGCCGCCGAGCGCAGAAGCCCTCCCAGTTGTTCCGATTTTTCGAAAAGAACCACCTCGTGGCCGCGCGCAGCCAGAATTCTTGCGGCTTCCAGTCCCGCGGGTCCGCCCCCCACCACCACCACTTTTTTCTTTCTTGTCGGGAAAGGAACGCACGCATAATCCATTTCGCGCCCGGTCATCGGATTGACGGCGCACCTGGGCGGCTTGGAACCGAAATGACTTCTGCTGATACAGGTATTGCATCGAATGCACGGACGGACCTCCTCTTCCCGACCCCGCTCCAGTTTATTGACCGTGTCCGGATCGGCCAAAAGCTGGCGGCAGAGAGCGACCATGTCGATCTTGCCCGCGGCGATCGCGTCTTCCGCCTGCTCCAGGCTGACGGCGCCGACGGCGCTGACCGGAATGTGCAGGGCCTTCTTGAATTGCGCCGCGTATTCGATGTTAATCCCGTGGTCCATATAAGCCGGAGGGAAGATGAAGGGGGTGAGTTTGTTGATGGCCAGATTGCCCCGTGAAACATGCAGGAGATCGATTTTGTCCTGGATGACTTTGGCGAACTCGATCACCTCCTCGATTTCCGGAGATCCCGGAACCATGTCGATCGCGCTGATGCGGTATTCGATGGCCAGAGCGTCGCCGACTTCGGCACGGATTGCTTCCAGCACTTCCACGGCAAAGCGGCAACGGTTTTCAAATGATTGCGCGCCGTACTGATCCGTTCGCCGGTTGAACACTTTGGAGAAGAGCAGAGCGGGCAGCTGGCAGTGGGCGCCGTGAATCAGAATCATATCGCCCTCAGCCCTTAAAACATTCCGGGCCGCTTTGGCATAATCGGCGATAAAATCCTGCAGCTCCTGTGTGGATAAAAGATTGCAGTCGATTTCCATGGGAATGCCGACTGAACTCTCCACCTCATGCGTGCCGAAATAGGAGGCGATCGGCACGAGTTCCACGCAGGCTTTTGCTCCGTACCGCTTGACGGCTTCGCACCATTCCGACAGATACGTGACAACCCACTCGTCATTCAGCCCGACAATGGGGCGCGCGGCGGGCGGCAACAATCTGTTAATAAAGCCGCTGCCGAGCGTGACCGTTGCTGCGCCGCCCCGGCCGACAGGCTTCGAAAACTCGATACACTCCCGGGTTATATGATTGTCGTAGGACGCCAGGAAATTGTAGGTCGGGGCGTTGGTAATGCGATTTTTCAGCGTGAGAGATCCGACGCGGATGGGCTGGAAAATGTGGGGGTATTTACTGGTCAACACGCGTTCTCTTTCAAAAGTGCCTATCTTCGACAAACCGCAGCGCCTCGGCATGCCGCCGCAGAATTTGTTTTATTGGGCAGCCGGCTTGGAATGTTTGGCGAAAAAGGCATAAACGCTCGGCAACGCCTGTTCGATGATCGGGCCGTGGCTTACGCCGGGCATTTCGTTATATTCATAGGTCATGTTCAATTCTTTGAGTTTTTCGATCCACGGCCGGGTGTTGGAAACGGGCACCACTTCGTCGGCATCTCCGTGAACAAACAAAATCGGCATGGCGGGAATTGCTTTCAAGCTGTCCGGATTGAGAGTGAACGCCGCAGGGGCAATCGGCGCCAGCGCGGCCCAAATGGATGAATATTTGACTCCCAGATAGAGCGTTCCTGCGCCGCCCATGGAATGGCCCATCAGGTAAATGCGTCTGTCATCCACGTTGAATTCCTTCCGCACCCTATCCAGAACCGTCATCACATCCTTCTCGCTCAACTCATTCAGGTTTGGGGGATCATTGGGATCAGAGAACATGGAGGGTTTGGGTTTCGCCGCCGCGTCCGTTTGCGCCGGCTCCTTGGCTGCGGGCTTCGGTTTGGGGCCAAACCCTTTCATGGAAATGCCGTACCAGCCACGGACGTTAAAGCCCATGGGACCGACCAGGATGCTGCCGCCTTCCTCTGCAAGTTCCAGCGCCTTTGCGCCAAACATGATTGCCGGACCCGCGCCCAACCCGTGCAAAGTAACAATGAGAGGGGCTTTCTTATCCGGGGTTACTTTGGAGGAAACAAACAAGGCATATTCGAGATTTTGGCTGATATCGCCGTCCTGGAACAGATAGGACCGCATTTGAACGCGCGGATCCACGGGCATCGGCTTGAATCCGCCGCGCTGCCCGGAAAGGACCTTGCGTCCGGATTGCGGACTGGGTTCCTGCGGGAACGCACGCGGAGATTGGATCAAGCCAATCTGTATGCACAACACAACGAGGGCGATTCTGATTTTTGTTCTGACTTCAAATCTCATTGACGGATCTCCAGTGCTGTCTGCAGCTCGTTTATTTTAAAGAAATGGATTTGGCAGGGGATAGGTATAGTATGCCGATCAAAGGAAGGTCAAGAAATAAGCGATTATCGCGCAATTGCATATAGGGCTGGATCAGCCATCCAGCCGGCGACCAGAGTACATTTCATCCGACGAAACTGATTTAATGCCACCGTCAGGAGGGAGAAATGCCGATCAATGCAGTAGATTCTTGTTCCGCGGCCTGGAGGGCTTGCCGATCGGATGCATTTCGCGATAACAGGCGATGTCGAACGCTGTTATGGACAAACGAGGATTTATGCGCAATTCGGCGGTTTCGTTTTTAAGATCAGCCAGCAATTTCTGGTAGCAAAGATCGGGAGCTTCCTGAAACATTAATGCATGCTTCTTGAATAGTCCGGATTCGATCACCAGTACGACTAAGCGCGGCTCCTGGTCTTTATCCTCGATTCGAAATCCATATTCCAGACAATCGACTTGAGAAATAACCCCGATATACCTGAGATACGTTGCGTGATTCATTGCCATTCAATCTTCGCTTTCATAAAGATGCTTCTTAAAAACAATATCGAAGCTCGTGGAGAACAATCGGTGGTAGCTGTCTGAGAGGCTCGATTGACACATACAGTATACACTCCCTTCCATCGAACCAATCACTTTATGAAAGGATAATCAGATCCCGGCCTGACTCGACCCGCTTTTCCCGACTTCAACGCAGATCGGTGCAATCCGTTACTTCTTTTCCTTCTTCTTGATGCTTTCCATTGGATTCAGATTCAGTTTGAGGCGCTCGATAATCGTTGCGAACCTTTTCTGCTTGCCTTCATCGGTTTTGGCGCCCAGGAAATAGGAGGCGGCATATGTTTTGCGCATGGAGGGCGCCATTTTCGCGAAATTCGCGTAGGCGATTGCGTGAGCCTTCAGCATGTCGTCAAACAGCTGCAACTGCTCCTCTGTCAGCGGGCCTGGTTTGGCTGATGTCCAGCGCCCGTTCTGCCGGGCGATGTTGATTTTCGATCGGCCGAAGTCCGTCATCAACCCCTGGGCCTCGAGTTTTTTGGCGAGACTTTTATTCTTTTCCGACCAGTTGCTCACACCATTGCGCTGCTTGAAATATTTAATGTATGTATTGTTGTCGGCACTCTTGATCTGCCCATCAATCCAGCCGAAACACAGCGCCTCCTCCAGGGCTTCGCTCGCCTTGATCGTATCGACGCTGCCATTTTTGCCAAAGACCAGCCAGACGCCCTCGTCTGAGAGAGCATTCGTCGTCAGCCATTTCCTGAATTCCGCACGATCTTTAAACAGTATCCGGTTCATGAAGTTCGCCTCGCGGTTATTGCCGCAGCGCGGATAGGCATTTCGGACCGGCCCCAGTCCAGGCGATCTTTGAGACGATTTGTTCTTTAGTGAGTTTCGTGTACTTAAATCGATGCATTGGAATATTCATTTGCTTGTCTCCCAGACAAAATCAGTCGCCGCCGGCGCGTGTGGGTGCGCTGGAAGCCGGTGCAGGGGCGAGTGGAAGCACGGTAGTT
>CAZLHW010000106.1:0-10090 GCA_964559085.1 uncultured Acidobacteriota bacterium
CATTCGGCGTTTATTCCCCTTTATCCCAGACGCGTTTCAGGCACGCGCCGGTTTTTTCCATTTCGGCCCAGAATCCACCCTGACACCCGTCGAAGTGTTCGCACTCAAGGCAAACTTCCCGGAATTCCTTTTTTCGGAAGCGCACAAAGCCATGCTTCCATATTTCCGCAAAGCTTCTTTCTCGCACGTTTCCCTCCGACAGGGCCTGATCGTAGGCCTGGTGACACCCTATCACCGCACCGTTCGGCAGGATGGAGCAGCGTGTCAGTCCCGCGCCGCAGAAAAATGGACGGCCGGTGTGCTCTCTTGAAAAGCATCCCAGATACATATGGGATTCGCCAAAATCCACATTGAGCATTTTTCGCTTTTCGCGGATAAAGGAATCCAGATATTCGAGTTGTTCTCGGCTGAGGCTATAGCGGGCTTCGCCGGCTGCCCTGCCCACATTGGATACCGGAGTCAGCCGCCAGGAGGTTGCGCCGGATCCGGCAATAACATCCGTCAATTTTTCCAGCCGGGAAATATTCCCGGGATGCACGACGGTATTGACGATGCGAACAGGCACGCGCATGCGTGTGAAGAGTTCCAGCCCTTGCAACGCATGCTCGAAGGCGCCGCTGATCGCGCGTGTTTTATCGTGAAAAGCGCCTTCCCCGTCTATGCTTGTAAAATAGAGAAAGAACTTCAATCGACGCAATCTGTCGGCCATTTCAGGCACAAACCAGCCGTTTGTCACCAACCCAAGCGCAATCGCGCGTTGATTGGCGTATTCCATGAGTTCGAACAGGTCCGGACGCATCAGAGGTTCCCCTCCGGACAGGATCAGCCTGCGGACTTTCATGCCGCTCAGATCCCGAATCAGCCGGATTGCCTCTTCATGGGTCAATTCATCCGGCTGCGGTGTGCCCGAGGAGGATTCACAGAAGCCGCAGGCGGCATTGCATCGATTGGTTACCAGCCATTGTACGAAAGAAATGGGTTTGAGCAGTCCGAAGCGGTTCAGTAAGAGGCAGGCATGTCGTTTCAGTTTCGCGGTTCTTTTTCTATAAAGGCGCTTTAAAACGGGCACCTTAAGCTTAAGGATGAAGCGCTCGAGAGCTTCCTGCATTAGGCGCTCCAGTTCACGGCCGGCTCCCGCATGCCGTTTTTTAAAAAGACTTCATCCCAAAGCTGGACGGCCAGAATTGCGAAAAGCTGCGTCCAGCCGTTAACGGTTCCGTTTCGATGCTGTTCGAGCAGAGCGGTTACGGCCGAAGGAGCAAAGTATCCCTTTTCCAGAAGCTGTTTTCCGGAAAACATCTCTTCGGCAAAGTCCGGCAGCCGTTCGCGAAGCCACTGCGCCGCAGGCGCCTGCATCCCTTTTTTGTTGCGCCGGACAATGGGATCCGGCAGGAGTCTGCGGACAGCCCGGCGCAAAATATATTTTTCCCGAAACCACTTCATCTTCAAAGACGGGGGGATGGTTGCGCAGAATTCCACCAGCCTGTGGTCCAGAAACGGCACGCGCGCTTCCACTGCATGCGCCGCGGTAGCCCGATCCAGCGAATTGGCTATAAAGCCGGTCATGCGCTGAGTCAGGTCAAAATACTGAAGCTGCGCGAATGCATTCCATGTTTTAAACTCATCGGGAAGGGGCGCCGTGGAATGGCTGTTTTCGGCTCTTTTCATTTCATATTTCAGATTTTCCGAAAAGAGCTCTTCCATGGACTCAATCCGGCGCGAACTCAACAGGCGCTGATAGCGGAGCAGATTCATCGCGCGCGGCGCGAGGTAAGAGCGGGCCGCACCCGGCCATAAACGCGGGATAAGCGGACCGCAAAGCGACAACCGCCTCACGGAAACCGGCAGCCGTGCCAGGGGACGGAACAGCTTATTCATGTGGTACCAGCCATAGCCTCCAAAAACTTCGTCGGATCCTTCTCCGGTCAAAACCACTCTGTTTTTGGGCGCGGAAGCATGCGCAAGAAGCATGTAGGGAATCCCGGCCGGCGACGCGGTGATAGTCTCCAGTTGCCAGACCACTTTCGGAAAAAGCTCAAAGTCTTTGTTTGTACAGAGGATTCTTTGAGAGACCAGTTGATATTCCGGATAGCAGTCGAGGGTTTTTTGTCCGGTGAATTCGTCAAAACCGGGATGCTCAAAGAGGAGCGAGTAGGTCTGGACAGGATGGAGCGTTAACCGGTGGATCAAGGCGGCAATCGTGCTGGAGTCAAGGCCGCCGCTTAGCCAGGAAGCGGGAGGGCCATCGCCTGGGAGGTGCATGCGGACAGATTCTTCCAGTTTTTCAAAAAGCGCATCGGCCCAATATTCGGGATTTGTGCCCCGGTCATATCGGTCATCGGCGGGAAAAGAAATCTGCCAGTATTTCCGGATCTGCAGCGTTCCATTCCGATAAAGAAGCACATGGCCTGGAGGAAGCTGCTGTATGCCGGAAAAGAGCGTTTGCGGTGAAAGGATAAAACCGAAATTGAAAAGATCCCGCAGCGCCGGCATATGCAGCTTCCGAGTCTCCGGGTGGGCAAGAACTATGGGCTTGATTTCGGATGCAAAGCAGACTCTTTCCGGCGTCTGCACATAATTGAGAGGCTTGATGCCCAGCCGGTCCCGGGCAAGCATCAGGCGGCGGCAGCCGGAATCCCACAGTGCAAGTCCGAACATTCCCCGCAGCCGTTGCACGCAGTCCGGACCAAGGTCTTCATAAAGATGCGCGATCACCTCGAAGTCCGAATCGCTGCCGAAACGATGCCCCGCCGCCACGAGTTCACGCCGAAGCTCCGGGGCATTGTAGATTTCTCCGTCGCACAGAACGCAGATGGAATTATTTTCGTTGAGGACGGGCTGATGCGCGGTTTTCGCTCCGGTACGGCTCCAGACTCGAACTCCCAGGCTTGCGCCCGCCTGAATCTGTGTGCCTTCGCCATCCGGGCCTCGATGGCGCATCAAATCCATCATGCCGCCAAGCAGTCGGCGGTCTCCAGGAAGCGATGGATCAGCATAAACAAGGCCGCAGATTCCGCTCAACGCCTCAGGCGCTCCTTTGCCATGGTTGACAGATGCCGCCCGCAACTGTCTGCCTAATCATAGCATTATCCATTTTCCCCGGCGACGTCGCTATAGCCGGTGCAAAGAAATTCACCGATTCCTCGCCTTTTCGATTGATCCGATCCGCTGTTGGGAGTAAATTAGCCCGCCTTTTGTTTATTACCTGCGGATGCACGTATCCGCGATTTTAAGGAGAAAGAGTTTTGGTTACAAAAAGAAGTTTATGGGTTGTTGTAGTTTGTTTGCTGTTCAGCACGCTGGCTGCAGCACAGGATGCCGCGCAGGCGGCGCCCGAGCTGACTCCGGCTCAAAAGTCTGCCTTGATTAAGGAATTCGCCCGATCCGCAACCATGGACGGACTTACCTTCAACTATGTCCTGCTAAACAACAAGACTATCGATATCCTTTTCCCCGGCGATGCGAAGTACGCCATGCGCGCCAGGGCCAATGCGGCGACGATGTTTTTTGTTCAAGGCATCCCCAGCAAAGATCTTGCCGCGTTCAACCCCAAATTCGTAGTCGAGCAGGGGGGGAAAGAGTTTGAAAGCGAAAGCGTGAATATTAGAAACCTGCAGGCTGGAGCCGTTTCAAAGGGCACCAAAATTGAGGGGCTGATTCAGCTGAGCCAGAAGATCAATGTCACGCAGCCTTTTAAAATTAAGAATGCCAACAGCACCACGGAGTTCAAGCTATCCGAGGAAGCGATCAAGCTGCTGCAGAATTAGGCATTGCGAAGATTTTATGCCGTTCTCTGCATCTTAAATCTTTTCTATTGCTTTCCAATCTTCTTAAAAGACGGCTCCTCAGAGAGCCGTCTGCGCTGCTCCGCACTTCCATAGCCGTATTGCTTCGATTGCAGAACACGCCTGGTCGGGCGAAGGTGCCATTTCCCGCGTCTGATCGGAAGCGAGGACGCAATTTTTTCACCCGTTTGCACGTTAAGCACCCAAAACTCCCGTTCCCCATTCTCCTTTGGCAGAAAATATCCCAAGCGACGTCCATCCGGGGCCCATCGCTACTCTGTTGGAGCCGGTTTCTGTAGATTTCCCTCAAAAATCATCCGGATTGTAAGCTGCGCCTTTTGCTTTGCGAGACCGTCCCTTGGAGAATGGAACAGAAGCGCGATTCCGGAAACCGGAGCTACCAGCTTCCTAGAATCCCCACCCGCATATGTTTTGCCTGTATCCTATTCTTCTTTAATACTATAGCCATTGGTACCGCGATTCATTCAGCCCTCAAAATATACTTTCTTTCCGGTGAAAGCAATTTTGCCATAATGCATCCTGTATCAAAGCCGATATCAGATAGGAACCCTGAAAATGAGACATTGCAGTCCACCGGGTGTCCGGGGATCCGTTGCTGTTGTTCAGGACTTCATGGCAGGAGATAGTGCGTGCATAACCGCTGGCAAAAGTCGCTAAAATTTGCCCTTATCGGGTGTGGAAAAACCGGCCATTCCTACGCAACTTTAATCAACTATCATCCCAAAGCGGAGCTTGCAGCGGTGGTGGATATTAACGCGGAAGCAGCGCGCGCCTTCGGCGCCGCATTCGGCTGTAAAAGCTATGTATCGGTTGAAGAATATCTTACAGCCGGCAAACACGCCGACTGCGCGGTTGTATGCGCGTATCCATCGGATCATGCGGAAATCTGCAGCCGGCTGATGCAGCAGGAAATGAGCGTGCTTTGTGAACAGCCCGTGGCTCTGACGGCGGCGTCCGCTGAAAAAATGATTGAAGTCTCCCACAAGCATGGAGCCCATTTCATGATGGCTTCAAGATTCCGATTCGTCCCTGATGTAATTCACACCAAAGGCTTAATCCACGCGGGAATCCTAGGGCATGTGCTGGAATTCAAAGGCGATTTTCGCGATTTCACGGACATGCGGAACCGATGGAATTCCCGTCGCAGGCTGAGCGGCGGCGGCGTTCTCGTGGATAAAGGCAGCAGTGCTGTGGACATCGTGCGCTATTTGTTCGGCCCCGTTCAGTGGATTCGGGCGGAGGAAGCGCAGCGCATTCAGTCCGAAGTAGGCGAAGGTCCCGTCCGGATGGAATTGCGCACCCGCTCCGGAGTTATGGGAACCATTCATCTGAGCTGGACTCTGAAAAGCACAACCGACGATTATTTCAGGATATATGGAACGCAGGGAAATCTTTGCATAGGGTGGAAAAAATCCATGTACCGGCCCAACGAAGCCGTGGACTGGATTACGTTCGGCAACGGGTTCAGCACAATGAAGGCTTTGACCGCCCAGCTGTCCAACTTTGTCAACGTAGTATGCGAAGACGACATCCCGGAATCCACTGAAGAAGACGCAATCGAGTCGGTGCGCGCCGTTGAGACAGCTTATCAAACAATGCAAACAGGCGCCTACCTGCACTTGAATCCGGTATCCCCGATGCCGGCACCATCTGTAAACGAACGAAGATTTTCCATCCTCAGCTCGAGCAAAGCTTCCTCCACCGCGTGAATTTTTTCTCTTCACTGCAAAACTCCAGGCAGACACGGCGGAATACAGCCCGCTGAATCCGATGGATGCCGGTACCTCCTTTTTCATTGCGGCCGTGTAAAAGCTCTGTAAAAGCGCCTATGTTGCGGTTGCATATTGTCCCTTCGACCTTTAACATTTGCTGCGCTTTAGCTCTATAGGGAAGACGGGAACACCATGAGAAGCAACGCAGCAGCATCCATATTGAAACGCAAGCAGGTAAAAATCGTTCTTATCAAGCCCTCAAAATATGATGACGAGGGATATGTCATCCGGCATTTTCGCGGCGTGCTGCCGAGCAACACCCTGGCGTGCCTTTCCAGTCTGACGCAGGATGTGGCAAAACGCAGGGTCCTGGGCGAGAACGTTGACATTGAAATTGAGCTCCTTGACGATACGGTTCAAAAGATTCCGGTCAACCGCATCCTCAAATCGCATCGGCCGCCCGAGCAGCGAACGATTGTTGCGCTGGCAGGCGTCCAGTCCAATCAATTTCCGCGGGCCGCGGATCTTGCGCGAAAATTTCGTGCCGGGGGTCTGCAGGTGCTCATTGGCGGATTCCATGTAAGCGGCGAGCTTGCCTTGTCGACAAAGATCCCCCCGGATATCCAGGCGCTGATGGATATCGGCGTTACCGTTGTTAAAGGCGAGGTTGAAGAGACATGGGGAGAACTGCTTCTGGATGCTTGCGGGGACAAACTGAAGCCTCTCTACGATTTCATGGACCGGAAACCGGACATTTATTCTAAGCCGCTTCCTATCGTCGACCGGAAATACCTGAAACGATTTATCATTTCCAACTTCGGCACTATTGATTGCAGCCGGGGCTGTCCTTTCAACTGCAGTTTCTGCTCGATTATCAATGTGCAGGGGCGGGAAATGCGGGTCCGCGCCCCGGAACGCCTGGCGGAAAGCATTCGCGAGAACTATCGCCTGCATCGTCTCTATTTCTATTTTTTCACGGACGATAATTTCGCCCGAAATCGCTGCTGGCGCGATATTTTCAAGATGCTCATCCGACTGCGCGAGGAAGAGCATATTCCGCTTCAATTCATGATCCAGGTCGACACGCAATCGCACAAGATTCCCGGCTTTGTCGAGCTGGCGGCCCGCGCGGGATGTTCACAGGTATTTATCGGAATGGAGAGCATCAATCCGCTGAATCTGAAAGCCGCCGGCAAAACTCAAAACAAGGTTCAGGATTACAAGGATCTGATTGCGGCCTGGCATAACGCAAAGATCGCGACTCACGTCGCCTATATATTCGGATTCCCTTACGATTCTCCGGAATCCATTCCGCATGATGTGGAGCGGCTTCAAACCGAGCTCGGAGTGGAACAGGCGTCTTTTTTCATGCTGACGCCGATCCCGGGATCCTACGACCATGCACGCATGGTTCAAAACGGGGAACCGATGAGTCCGGACCTCAACGAATACGATTCTTTTCACGAAACGGTCCGGCACCCGAATTTTGCGCCGGGGGAGTTGTTTGCCGCTTATCAGAACGCATGGAAATCCTTTTATTCCTTCGACTATATGCGAAAAGTGTTGTCCAAGGCTAATCCGGAAAACTACTGGAACATTTTCTGCGACTTCCTCTGGTATAAAAACTCGGCTCTGATCGAGGGCGGCCACCCGATGATCCATGGATTCTTCCGATTGAAGGATCGGACCGACCGCCGGCCGGGATTCGCAGTGGAATCACGTTTGAAACATTTTGCCCGCAGGTTCAGAGAGATACGGAAGCTTGCCCGGAGCTGGATGTCTTTGGCGCTGGAAATGGAGGAACTCTGGCTGCAAACACGCAAGCGTTCGGAAGCGGAAATCCGCCTGCTTGAAGAAATTCAGAGGCTGCGGCGGGAAATGAACCGCAATCTGCGCGCGGCCGAACTCCAGCTGGCGCATGCACGCGCCCGCATACATGCGCCGGAACTGCGGGTGCCTTCCCGGATTGCGCTGGCCTTCAGGGCTCTGAATTTCCGATTGGCAAAACGCATCACCTATTCCCGCGCCGATATCAAGCTGTTCTGGGAGAAAGCATGCCGGACCAGAAGCCTCTGGCTGCGGCCCGACAGGGTGCTCTTCACTTTGCTGAAAGATGTGCAGCTGTTCCTGCTGTTCTTGCGGGATATGGCGAGAGCGTAAGAAAGATTCGAAATTCCTGATTCGAGATTTGAGATTCGAGATTAGGAAATCCCAATCTCGAATCTCGAATCAGATTTTTATCTTTTCACGCGTTCGGAGGAAAGCGCTTTATCCTTGGGGATGCTGAGGTAGCCCCCCGCCTGGTCTTTCTGGACCCAATTGATCACGATTTCGTAGCGGACGCGGTTCTGGCCGACCAGAAACTGAATAGGTTCGTTGATAAGCCGGTCTTTCTTTTCAAGCTGATTGTCGTCCACTACTATCTTGAGGTTAAACTTTCCTTTTTTGTGATCCGTCTTTGTAAGCATGAGGCGGATGTCTTCCACTTTCGTCAGCTGATTCTTTTTCGGCAGCGTGAATTCGATGTAGTCTCTTTCCCCCTTGAGCCGCAACTGAGCCAGTTCAGTGGCGTTTTTGGCGACGGCGGCACTAAGCGTATCGCGCACATCCACCAGCTGGCGCTGGGTCCCTTCCAGGTCGCGGCGAGTCGCCTCAAGGTCTGTCTTGACCGTGTTCACTTCCGTCTTAACCCCTCCGACTTCGGTGGTCACTTGGCTGATTTTTGTTTCGGCCTCTGATTTTACGGCCTGTACCTGAGCTTCGACCTGAGACGAGTCCGCCTTACTTGCAAGCGCTTTTGATAATTCCTGTTTTGTTCTCTGCCCCTCCGCCTGAATCTGCGACGCTGTCTTTTTCAGCTCGGCCTTGGTGTCTCCGACCGCCTCGTGGGCGCCGGCAATTTCGGACTTCAAACTGGAAATCTGGTTGATGAAAGAGGTTTCTCCAAGCTTTTGATTGTTCTCCAGGTTCTGTATCTGTTCGGAAATTTTTGCGAGCTGCAGTCGATTGGATTTCTTGAACTGAGCATTGTCATAGTAAAGGTACACCACAGCCAGCAGCAAGATGATGATCAGAATCAGCTTCACCGGTTCCGGTATCAATCCTTTATCCTGAGGTGCCGCTGGTTTTTGCAAGTTGGACTCTAACGTGTTCATCACACCTCCTCGTGTGCAGGGGTGCTTTGCAACCCCTTCGGCGTAATATGATAGGCTAAGGCAGCGGAAAGTTCAAACGAACGACTTGGTTTGCCTGCTTGATAAGCGATTGCAAATAATAATTTTCTCTCGAGCAACCCGGCAACTTCATTCCGACGCGGATCAGGGCCTAATTCGATATCTCCTCCTGCGCGGGAATGCGCCCGTTCTGAATTTCCGCCCTTTTCCGCGTGGCGAAATATCCGATGAGGGCGGTCAGGATACTCGCTCCCACCCAAAGGTTTAATGTCGGCGATTTCTTAAATCCGAAGTACAGCATGACCCCGGACAAGAGCAAATAGAACAGGGCGGCGGCTAACGCCGTAGTTGCGGCCTTTACCGGCTCTTTCTTCCGGAACCGGATCCAGAACAGAGAAAAAACGGTCAGCGCCGAAAACAGGGTGAGTATGGCGCCGACATTATTCAGCACCTCGCCCAACTGATAAGCGAACACCAGGAAGAGAGCGATGGCGCCCTGGAGAATCACGGCCCCGATCGGGGGTTTTCCACTTTTGCCCTGCAGGATACGCGGAAGGAAACCATCTCTGGCCATCGCCGCATAGACGCGCGGCCCGAGAAATGTCATGGCGCTCATGGCGGAGATAAACGCGATGATGGCAAGTACGGACATACAGGCGGCGCCGAATTCTCCGACGACATTCTTCATGATCAAGTGCCCCAGAGTCACGCGCGCCGTTTCATAAGTAAACACCACGGTACACTGCTCCGGGGTCAGATTTGCCACAAAGACCCAATTCACGCAAAGATATAGGATTCCAACAATACCACATCCGAGCATCATCGCCCGCGGCACATCGCGCCTGGGATTTTTGAATTCGGAGGCGGCGTATACGGCGGCATTCCAGCCGCTGAATGCAAAAGCGATATAAAACAGGTTCTGCATAAAGGGACCCAGCGGAAATACAGCGGACCGGTTGGGCGGCTGCCACTCCGGCCAGGCATTTTTCCCGCCTGCCAGTCCAACGGCCATGAATCCGGCTACCAGAACTATCTTGAGGATGACAAGAGCGTTCTGCGCGTTGACTGAAAACCGCAGGCCAATCGCATGCACAGCGGTGAGGATTACAATAAGAAGCGTCGCAAACAGCTTTGGGTCGATTCCATGCACCAGAGTTTTGGCAAAGGCGCCGGCGGCAATGGCATCAATGGCAATGGGCGCGGAAAATCCCAGAAGCAGGGAAGCCCAGCCGGCGAGGTAGCCAAGCGCCGGATGCACCAGAGCGGAAAGATAGCTGTACTCACCGCCGGATACGGGAACAATCTGGGCGAGTCCCGCATATGCTCTAGCGCCAGCCAAGGCCAGAAAGGCGCCAATGGCCCATGCCAGGAGGATCTGTTGGGGTGTCAAATCCTGCGC
>CAZLHW010000107.1:0-4131 GCA_964559085.1 uncultured Acidobacteriota bacterium
GGATGCCCAGGATAAGGGCGGGAAAGGCACAAGCGCCCTTCGCCTCTCTTTTGCTCCTGTTCCCGCGAGCCCAGAGGATAAAGACCACCTTGCTGAAGACGGCCACATTCAGAATCGCACCCAGAGCCAGAAACACCAGCACAAGAATGTGGCGGCTTTCAAGAGTCCCTTCGAAAATAAGCTCTTTGGCCATAAAACCTCCCGTCGGAGGCAGAGAGATCGCCGCAACAGCCGCAAGCAGAAATGCAATGCCGGACTTCGGCATGCTGCGGGCGATGCCGACCAGCTTTTCGAGCCGGGAGCTTCCGGCCTGTTCCTCGAAGTTGCCTGCTGCAAAAAACATGGCGGATTTGTATGTTGCATGCGTCACCATGTAGAGCAGTGCGCCCGCAAATCCGGCGGCTTCCGATACGCCCATACCGCATACCATGAAACCGACCGGCGAAATCGCCGTCAGCGCCAATACCTTGCGCAAATCCTTCTCAACCAGAGCCGGAACAATAGCTACAAAAACGGTCGCAACGCCGAAGCAGAACATGACGATCCGGGCGGCGGTATTCAGCACAAACATCTGATTGGTCAGCACGAAAAGAAAGTAAATCCCCAGAATCTTTTCCAAAGATGCCGGCATTGCGGCAAAGCCCGAAACAGGCATCACCTGAGCGGCATCCGGAATCCAGGTGTGGAATGGAAACATACCGGCTTTGGCCCCGGCTCCCATAAAGATAAGGAAAAATGACCAAAAGGCCATCGGATTCGCTGCAAGGCCAATCCCGGCGTTCATGCCCTGAGTCGACGTCATCGAAAAGTAAAACATCAATCCCAGGATCATGAGGAAATCACTGGCCCCCCCGATCACAAGGGCCTTTCGTGCCACAGGTTCCGCATGATCTCCGCTGCTTTGGATCATTATGTATAGCGCGGCGAGAAACATCTCCCAGCCGATCAGCAGAATCAAGAGGTTGTCGGTCAGAATTACCGCGCAGGTTGAAGGGAAGGCGATAAAAAGCGCAAAGAGATGCAGATACGGGTGCGCCGGCCTTGCCGCGCCAAGCAAATAAACGGCCGTCATTAACTGGAAGACGAAAACAAACGCAAGAAGAAACGTTTTCCAGGAGTTCAGGCTGAAGCTCAGGGTAAAAGATTCGACCCAAGAGTACTCGACATTCGGCGCGGATGCCGATGCGGCCAAAAATGCAAGACCGGATAAAAGGACCGAAATAAGGAGCAGTCCCGCGCCGGCCTTAGGGCTCTTGCGAAAGAGCGGCAGCACAAAAACGCCAAGCATCAGCGGCAATACTATGGGAGCAAACAATAGAATTCCGGCGTTCATACCCTATCTCCACAAAAGGCTGACGACGGCCGCCAGGCGTTGTTCATCGGCGACCTTGACAAGGTTAAACGGCATCTGCAGCAGAAAGCCCGTGACGATCGTCAGGACAGCCAGAACAGCGACCACGCCCACCATCACGGGACTGCCTTCGCGGTGGGATTCCCCTCTCGATTGGCCAAGGAACACGACATGAAAACTCTTCAGCATATAAAGAAGAGTGACGACGGCCGTCAGGATTGCCAGCGTGGCGATTACCCAATGGCCCCCTTCCACCAGCCCATTGATGACGAAATATTTGCTAAAGAAACCCATCATCGGCGGAATGCCCGCAATGCTCAACGCGCAGATCAGATAGCAAACGGCGGTAACCGGCATCTTTTTGTAAAGGCCGCCCATCTTGGTCATATCTTTGGTATGGGTGCCATGTTCGATGATGCCCGCGCAGAGAAACAGTCCGCCCTTGGCAAATCCGTGCGCCATGATGTAAAGCAGCGCTCCAATATAGCCATAGTGGGTGAATACGATCAGCCCGAGAAAGGTGTATCCGATCTGGCTGACCGTTGAGTAGGCAAGCAGACGTTTGATGTTTGTCTCATGGAGTGCGGCGCTTGCCGAGACAAAAGCGCTCATCAGCGCAAATGCCAGCAGCCAGGCCTGTGCTTCCGGCCGGATTACCATGCCGTTGCAGAAAAGACGCGCAAACGCATACAGGCCGATCTTTACCAAAATCGCCGCGTGCAGCAATGAAGTAATGGTCGAAGGAGCCACTCCGGCATCCGGAAGCCATGTATGCAGCGGCACCGTCGCGCTTTTGCTGAAGACTCCAGCCATTACAAGGATTAGCGCCGCGGTCCCGATTTCCTTCCCCCTGAGTTCGGCAATATCAAAAGTCCCGTACTGGGCGAAAATCAGGGCGAAGCCGAGGAGCATGAATACGGCGCCGCCAAACGTAATGAGAAACGCCTTATCGGCTTTCCACACATATTCGGGGTCGCGGAAATATCCGATCAGGCGCCAGCAGGCGAGGGCGGAGATTTCCCAGAACAAGTAAAGGAATATGAGGTTCCGGGAGAAAACCAATCCCATCATTGCGCCGACAAAGAGCGTCACAATAAAGTAGTATTCCGGTTCGTGGTCCGTATGTTCGATATAGCCAAGCGATTAGATAGCAATGAGCGTGGCGATGAGCGAGGCCGTGAAGGCCATAAAAACCGCCAACGCGTCGATATTCATGGAAAACGCAACGAAACGGTACAAAGGAAAGGACAGCTCGCCGACCCGCCCGGAGAGCGCAGGTCTGAGAAGCGGCCACGTAAGAAGGTGAGTCGCGCCGATGATTAACACCGCCAGCCAACCGGTCGCCTTGCGTTGCCCTGCCCATCCAATCAATGGAATGAGCAACGATCCGAACAGAGGGACCAGTATGACCGCTGAAGCTTGCGATTCAATTCCCATACTGTTTTCACTCCGAGCAAAATGAGGAACAAACAAAAAGCAGAAATTATAAGGAAAATCCCAGCCTTATTCCACCAGAATCTTATGAAACTAATATCTGGAAATAATCAAAATAAGTTTTTCTAACTTTCGGAGAATGGAGCGCCCCAACGCCGGCAGGGAAAATTTCGCGAAGATCTCGGCTTGCGCTTCAAATCAAAGAAGTCTGCCGCACGCCCCCCTTTTGTTTTTCTATTGCGCGCCCCTGTGTTATGAATACACAGCCCTGGTGGATACAAGGAGTGGGCGATAGAGGGCATGTGCGTCAAGTTAAGGACGGCCCGCGCTGAAAAAGCCCGGGGCGGAAGAGCCGAGCGGAGCGAGGCTCTGAAACCCTGGGGAGTGGGCATCATTGACGCAAGCCCCGAAAGGGGCGGTGCAGGCTGCGCCGCCCTTTCGGCATCAAGTCCACCCAGGAACGTGTCCGAGAATTAGGATATGTCGCGCGCAAGGGGCTTGCGGGCCAAGATCAAGGCGCGAGGAGGAGGCGATGCAGGGCTGCCTTCCGAAGCAGGCAAAGAATCGGCCTGCAATCCTTCTCCGTCTGCTAAGGTCAGGAAACCGATGGGATGGAGATGCAGGACATTCCCGATCGAGTAAAGGTGAAACCATGAATACAACTCGCGTCTTTATTCACGGATTGGAAAGCACCGGCAGGGGAACCAAAGGCTCTTACTTCCGAGAGCGCTATCCGGATATGATTATTGAAGATTACTTTGGCAATTTTCAGGAGCGGATGGAGACGCTTGAAGCGCTGCTTGCTCTGAAATCAGGTCTTATCCTTGTCGGATCCAGCTATGGCGGACTTATGGCCGCGACCTATGCATGTCTTCACACGGAGAGAGTCGACAAGCTTATTCTGCTGGCCCCTGCGTTGCATCTGCCGGAATTTGATCCCTGCCTGGGGAAGAAGCTCCCAATGCCCGTCACCATTTTTCATGGCAATAAAGATGAAGTAGTGCCTCTTTCTGCAGTTCGTGAAATTGCAGAGGGTGTATTTACCCATTTGACCTTTACCGTTGTGGAAGACGACCATTCTCTGCACGATACCTTCGCGGCATTGGATTGGGATGCGCTGCTCAGCATTTAAGCCGTCCTTTAAATTCTATTGGAATCCCTCCTTTTCTTCCGGGGCTTCGTCTGCATGTCGAAGATCGATACGGCAATTAAACGGGGATATTCTGGAAAAGTATCGAAGAATGATAGCGATCGCCGGCATCGGGGAGAATGACGACAATAACCTTGCCTTTGTTTTCTGATCTGGCGGCTACCTTTACCGCGGCCGCCGTGGCCGCCCCGCAGGA
>CAZLHW010000107.1:4141-4549 GCA_964559085.1 uncultured Acidobacteriota bacterium
CCGCCCGCCGCGACCGCCGCGCCCGTACGCGCCCCGCAGGAGATCCCCGCCGTTATGCCCTCCTCCCGATGAAGGCGATGTGCCATCTCGATGGCCTCCTCGCTCGACACCCGCTGCACTTCATCCACAATCCCCATATCGAGAACTTCGGGTTTGAATCCGGCCCCAATGCCCTGGATTTTATGGGAACCGGGTTTGGGGGTTTCTCCATTGATGATAGCGGTCAAAACCGGCGACTCCACGGGTTCAACGGCCACACTCCATATGGCTTTTCCTTTCACGCGCTCAATGAAGCGGCTCACCCCCGTAATCGTCCCGCCGGTTCCAACGCCGGCCACGAGAATATCAATCCTTCCATCCGTATCGTTCCATATCTCCTCGGCGGTTGTTTTACGGTGAATCTCCGGA
>CAZLHW010000107.1:4559-9897 GCA_964559085.1 uncultured Acidobacteriota bacterium
GCGGGACCCGTGGTCTGGAAATGGAGATCCGGGCTGGCCGGATTCTTGACCTGCTGGGGAATCCAATATCTTTCGGGATCCGAAGCGGCCAATTCTTCAGCCTTGGCAATAGCCCCGGACATGCCCTTTGAACCTTCGGTCAATATCAGTTCGGCGCCGAATGCCTTGAGCAACCTTCGGCGCTCCAGCGACATTGTTTCGGGCATTGTAAGTATCAGGGGGTAGTTTCGTAATGCGGCGACAAAGGCAAGAGCGATCCCCGTATTGCCGCTGGTCGGTTCCACAATGGTTGTCTTTCTGGATCCGGGTCTCAGAATGCCACGACGCTCCGCGTCCCATATCATGGCAGCGCCAATCCGGCACTTCACCGAATAGGCGGGATTGCGACCTTCAATTTTGGCAAGAACTGTAGCACCTAATCCGGCAGGGATGCGATTCAGCTTCACAAGCGGGGTGTTGCCAATCGACAGCGAATTATCCTCATAAATTTTTGCCATGATCTTCTCCCAAATTGTCAATTTATTAACACAAAGCCGGCCGTATTGGAACCGGAGGCTGGAGATACAGTCTCCTTCTTCGATCCAATAAATGGATATGTTATGCTGCCGGCTTGAAGGCCTAATGCCCATGAAGAAAGAGATGCAACACGGTGGTAATTGGGGCGGGTGGACGGTTTTCCTTCCGCTGATTCTGGCGGCGATCCTTTACCTTGGAACGACAACGGGCAGGGCTGTGATTGACTACGCCGAGGGCTATTATGCGCAAGCCGCCAAAAACATGGTTGAAAGCGGCAATTGGGTGACGCCCTATGCCAATGGAGTTCGATTCCTCGAGAAGCCCCCGCTTCTCTACTGGATCACGGCCGCCAGTTTCACCCTTTTCGGAATCAATGAGTTTGCTCTGAGGCTGCCGACGGCTCTTGCCGTCATCGTCCTTGTGTGGATCATCACACAAATGGCCCGCCGCGCTGCAGGCGAGAACTCGGGCCTGATTGCCGGGCTCTGCACGGCATGCTCGGTCGGAACGTATCTATTTACGCGAGAGACGCTGCATGATATCTGGCTGGTCCTGTTCATTGCCCTCGCCATGTACGCGTTCCAGAAGTGGCTGGAGGATCCGCTTCACTCGCTGTGTTCCGCCTTGCTGTTCTCCGCCGCAATTGCCGGCGCGATGCTTTGCAAAAGCCTAATCGGCGTGGCGTTTCCCATCGGTATTGTTGCGGTGTATTTTATTTTATCCCGTGAGTGGCCGCAGTGGCGGCGCATGCATATCTTACCCGGATCTTTGCTGTTTCTGTTGCTGACGGCACCCTGGCACTGGCTGGCGGCGCTGCACAATGAAGGATTCCTCCACTTTTTCTTCGTTGGAGAGCAATTTCTGCGGTTCTTCAGCAAGCGCGAGCCGCCCGTCCTCTGGTCCGTCCCTCTTCTAACATTCTGGGCGCTCGTATTTGTCTGGTTCTTTCCATGGACGGCCTTTCTTCCTGCCGGCTTGATCGAAGGCCGGAAGGCCGAGGGAAATTCCCAGCGAACCCTTCAGAGGATAGCGGCAGCCTGGGCTATCGTTATTCTTGGCTTTTTCTCTTTTACCGATCGGCTGGAGCACTACGCGTTCCCGGCGCTGCCTGCGCTGCCCTTGATGATCGCAGGTGCACTTGGCAGCATGAAAGAAAGCCGATCAATCCTTTGGGGATTCCGCAGTCTGGCCGTCCTCGGGATATTGATCCTGGCATTTGGCATTGGAGGGGGCATTTGGCTAGCGGCAGGACCGGGACTGGATTATGCCGGCACAGGACCTACTGATAGACTTTCCGAAGCCGACTTCACCATTCTCGCAGATATGCCGGCCGCTATCCTTAATAAACTTCTCCAACCCGCAGCAGTCACCAGCGGAGTTCTTGCTTCAGGTTTTTTTGCCGCGCTCTGGCTTGAAACCCGACGGAAGCGCATGCAGGCGGTGATTTGCCTTGCGGTCGCCATGACGGCTATCGGCGGCATGATTCACTGGAGCCTCTCCATCTGTGAAGATTTCATTTCTTCGAAGAAATTTGGCATGGCCGTCGCAGAGCAAGCCCGGCCGGGAGATCGACTGATTGTCATGGGGGATTACGAATCGGCAAATTCACTTAATTTTTATCAGCCTCTCCGCGTTGAAGTGGTCGATGGTGTCGCCTATGCGCTCGTTCCCGGAATGAAATATCCCGACGCCCCGCGCACGGTTCTCACAAAAAAGGAATTTTCGTCGGTTTGGAATTCGCCCGTACGGGTTTTTGCTCTGGTTCCCCAAACGCGTGTTGCCGAATTGAAACCTGCAGGAACGGAAGTTCTTCAAGTCCTTCACCGGGTCCTAGTGCGGAATCACTGATCCGCAGAAGACGGAAAGAGCGAGAAGTGGCAATCGATCCAATTACCTGTAACCTCCATAAACATTCAAACGTAGTATGGAATTTCAGGCTGAATCAGCATATCATGGCCCTCAAAACGAATTAGAAAGGCAATGTATGAAACGAATATCATTGTTTGCAGGACTTTCGCTTATCAGCCTTTGCTTGAATGTCTGGGCGGCGGACGAGGCCGCGAATTTCTCCGGCAACTGGATTCCCGATGTAAATAAGAGCGATGCTGCGCCCCGCTTCATCATGCCTCCGATGGGCAGCGCGGTCGGAGATGTCAGCATGGGACGCGGCGGCATGGGTGGCGGCATGCCTGGCGGCGGTATGGGCGGCGGGAGGGGAATGCCCGGCGGCGGCATGGGCGGACCTGGCGGGGGGATGGGAGGCCCGGGCGCGGCCAAATCAGCTCCGCCGCCAAGGCTTCTTCCGATGTTAATAGAACAGACGGAAACCGAGATGCGGATTACCAGCAAAATGCAGGGGCCCGGGGGACAGGAAGTACCTATTGTCGAAGTTTACAAACTCGACAACAAGGATGTCGTTGAAATGGTTGCAGCCCCGTTTTCGAAGGAAAAGGTAAAGAGAAAAATCAGCGCAAAGCTGAAAAAGAACAAATTCCAAGTCAGGACGGAAACCGATAACGCTCCGCCGATGACAGGAAGCAACGCAGTAAAAAAGGAATTCTCTCTTTCCAAAGACGGCAAAACGCTTACGGTGGAAGTAACCAATGTAGGCATGTTCCAATCCGTGCAAAAGATTGTTTACAACAAGGAGTAAAATTTCTTCGCCGAAATGCGGTTTTGCAAGCGAACAGACTGCGGATAACATGGAAAGAGGATAGATGGGGCCGACTCTGGATCCGGCGGTGATGCAGAGCCGAAGCCAGGCATTTTAACAGGCAAGAAAGGCCGGATCTCCACCGCGACCCGATAGCGGGTCCGAACAGCATCCGGCTTTTCCATTTCTACACATATTTCAGGGCTTCTTCGGCTTCTTTGCGGACAATAAATGCCCGATCCCACTCCCCATCCGCATCCAAACCCAAAATATGCTGACAGGCTGCTTTAAGCTGCTCGGATTCCTGTTCCGTAAGATGCTTGCATTTTGCAAGTTTGCCAAAACTACGAATGGCTTTCGCGCGAACGGTTACATTCGGATCGGAGAGGTTAGCCTGAAGGCGTTCCATAAATAAACGCTTTAACTCGTCGGACAGCTGGCCGGGCGGAATGGATTCCGCAAGTTTGCCCAGCGTGCGGGTTGCGGTATCCCGCAGTTCGAGATTTGGCGACTCCGCAGCTTCCAGAGCTATGGCGGCAGCTTGTGCAACCTTTGGTGATTTGATCTTGCTCAACGCATAGAGCACAAACGCCCGGAATGTGGAGTCTGTTGCGGAGGAATAGGCCATCATCATGGGCTGAATCGCATCGGCCCCGATCCGGCCCAGAACGTTCGCGATGGCCCATTGTGCTTTTAGATCCCCGGCGTTAAGGCCTTCCATGAGTATGGGGATACTCGAAGGGCCCAGACGGGCGGCCAGGTTTACGGCATCATCCAGAATAGGGACAAGCTCCGGATGATCGAGAGCATCAATATAAAAGAGGGGCGATATCATTTCGAATATCGGCTTGGCTTCACTGGAACCTACTTTGACTATTTCCAGTTCGGCAAGCTCGAGCCCCTTGCGCAGATCTTCAAAGCGCGTGCTTGCCAAGAGAGTCCTTATAGTGCGATAAGAATCATCCGGCATGGCAATTCTTCCTTTTTAGGACCAGAGCTACTGACTTTTATATAACACAGAGGAGGTTGCCAAAGAACTTGTAAGGAGGAAAAAGAAATGTCCGAGTCCAAATATGGGAAATACATCGTAACCGAAGACCGGATGCCGCCCGAGCCCGCCGCGGCCGTCAAGGCCATGGAAGATCAGGCCAAAGAGGGCAGAATACTGGACCGCACTATGCTCCTCGGGATCATGGATTCCATCGTTCCCGGCTGCCCGCTGTTTGCAGGGTGCGAGATTTTATGGGGGCTGCCTGGAGGCAAAAGCGTGAGCATCGAAATACCGCACAGCCACGAATTTGACGAAATTATCGGTTTCGCAGGCACCAACAGAAATTACCCCCGCGAACTCGGCGGCGAGATTGAATTCCACATAGGTGGAGAAACGCACCTATTGACTAAAACCTGCCTGATTTATGTTCCGAAAGGCGTTATGCATTGCCCGGTTACCTTTAACCGGATTGACACGCCCATCTTCATGTTCGAAGCAGCAAACAATCCTTCCTACACAAAGGTGCTATAGGAACGTGTCCGAGAATCAGGATATGTCGCGCGCAGATGCCACCCCATGCGCGGCCGTGAAGAGAACTGGAGGTGTTTCCTGCAGTTGCCCTAACGAAACAATAGAGTTGCAAATTCATTCAGGTATTCGCGCCAGTTGACCCACGTATGGCCACCGCCGGTTTCCTTGTATACCGGGGAAAACCCGTGTTTCTTCAACATCTCAATCGATGCCTTCGTCGTATTCAGAAGGAAATCCTCGGCTCCCGTGGCAAACCAGAGCAGCTTCAAATCCTTTTTAAGCCCGGCATTGTCCAGCATGGCCAGGTGCTGCTCTTCCCAGCTTGGGCCCTGCGGCGCCGCGGATGCAGTAGTTCCGGGAGTCGTTTTTGCAGGCCCCGCGCCAAAGATTCCGGAACTGAAGACTCCGATATACGCAAACTTCCCGAGATCCGTCATTGCAATATTCAGAGTCTGCATCCCGCCCATGGATAATCCCGCAATAGCCCTGTTCTGCCGCCCGGGAAGCACGCGATAGTTGCTCTCCACATAGGGCAGGATGTCTTTCATGAATTCCTTGCTGAATTCATCAACCATCGGACCCATTCCTCCTCACCCGCCCATACTGAAGGATGCAGATGTGTGACCGGCCGGCATAACCACGATCAT
>CAZLHW010000108.1:0-4579 GCA_964559085.1 uncultured Acidobacteriota bacterium
TATTCGTTTTACGCGGACTGTGGCTCCTGCTGGATTCCCTGGAGATCATGCACCAACCGGCGGGCTTATGGCTGTCCCTGATTCTGGGCAGCGCAGTAACCGTCTGGGCGATTCATTGCATCACCAGGCACGAGAAAAAATAGCACAATTGCAGTTAGCTGTCGGTCATTGGTCTGCGGTCCGCCGAACGGTTTTAGTCGGATCTCCTATGGGGACATGATGTCGTGATGATAGTCGCAGCGGTATTATCCGGCTTTGCTGCAGCGCTGGCAGCGCCGGCCCTGGTACGCAGGGTGCGGCCTCTTTCGGGTTATCTGCTTGCTGTTTTGCCCGCTGGACTGGCGATCTATTTTGCCCGCATCCTTTTTACTGCACCGCCCGGCGGGCGCCGCCTGTCTTTTGCCTGGGCGCCCTCGCTCGATCTTGCCTTCTCGTTGAACATGGACGGGTTGGGCCTGTTTTTTGCCGTATTGATCAGCGGCATTGGCGCGGTAGTTGTCGTTTATTCGGGCGGCTACCTGGCCGGGCATCCTCAGCTCGGCCGGTTTTATGGCTGGCTGCTGACGTTTATGGGCGCCATGCTGGGCGTGGCGCTGTCCGACAATCTTCTGCTTCTCTATGTCTTCTGGGAACTGACGAGCGTCAGTTCCTATATGCTGATCGGCTTTGATCATGAAGAGCCGGCCGCGCGTGCAGCAGCGTTGCAGGCTCTGCTGGTAACGGTTTTGGGCGGCGTGGCGTTATTGGCCGGGGCCATCCTGCTGGGCATCGCCGGGGGAAGCATGGAAATATCCGCGCTGGTGGCAAAGCGCGAGACGCTGCAGGCAAGCCCGCTGTTTCTTCCGGCCCTCATCCTGGTGCTTCTGGGCGCTTTTACCAAATCCGCTCAGTTCCCCTTTCATTTCTGGCTGCCCAATGCCATGGCGGCTCCGGCGCCTGTAAGCACTTATCTGCATTCCGCCGCAATGGTAAAGGCCGGCATCTATCTGCTCGCCCGGTTGAGTCCGGCCCTTGGCGGAAACGACGCCTGGACGTATATCGTCGGAACCGTTGGTATGGTCACGCTTCTGTTGGGCGGCTACATGGCGCTCTCCCGAACCGATCTGAAACAGCTGCTCGCCTATTCAACAGTAAGCGCGCTTGGTTTGCTGACTTTTCTGATCGGGATTGGAACGCCGAAGGCGCTGGAGGCCGCCATTGTTTTTCTCCTGGCTCATGCGCTTTACAAAGGAACTTTGTTCCTCGTCGCCGGTGCTATAGACCATGAAACCGGAACACGCGATATCCGGCAACTGGGCGCTCTGGCCGAAGCAATGCCCAAAACAGCGGCGGCGGCCGCGCTGGCGGCTTTATCCATGGGCGGTGTGCTTCCACTGTTCGGCGGCATTGCCAAAGAGATGGTTTATGAAGCCGGCTTGGGTTTCGGGCCGTGGGTTACGGCGGCTGTGGTCGCGGGCGGGGTCTTCTTCTTTTTCATCGCAGCCAGCGCTGCGTTCGGGCCTTTCTGGCTGCGCGTCCGGGAAAAGGATCCCTTGGCTGCTCCGGCCGCTGTACACGAGGCGCCCTTCAGCATGTGGGGCGGTATGCTGGCCCTTTCCGCGGGAAGCATAATTCTTGGAATCTTTCCTCAATGGATCGCAGCGCCGTTTGCCGGTCCGGCCGTTGCCTCTGCCGCCGCTCGTCCTGTTGCGCTGCAACTCTCCTTGTGGCACGGCCTGAATGCGGCCTTCATCCTGAGCGTGTTTACAATTCTCCTGGGGATTGCCCTCTATGCGGTGCGAGGTTATGTGCGCGCCATTGTTGGAAAGACGACCATTCCTTGGGGGCCGGATGCCGCCTATGCATCCCTGTTGCGGATCCTGATGTTTTCCGCATCAGCGATAACGCGTTTTCTACAGAGCGGTCATCTGCGCTACTATCTCATCACCATTATCATCACGCTGGTTGGCCTGGCGGGCATTCCCCTGATTGTTCACGGCGGCATGCACTGGCCGGCCAAAAGCTTCGAATGGCGCCCTGCTGAAATCGGCTTTGCCGTCATTATTGTTCTGGCAACAATCATGGCGGTTCGATCCCGTTCGCTGCTGGGATCGGTGGCCGCTCTGGGAGCGGTGGGATACTCCGTTGCCATGATCTATCTGACGTTCGGTGCGCCCGACCTGGCCATGACCCAGTTCCTGATCGAGACCCTCACCGTTATTCTCTTTGTGCTCGTTTTCTATCGGCTCCCGCATTTCAAAGATGTCGGATCCCGGCGTTCGCGCGGGATCAGCGCCCTCGTCGCCCTGTTGGGAGGGGGCTTGATCACGACGCTCGTGATTATGGCCGTCGGCATACAGCTGCATCACCCGATATCCGGCTATTTCATGGATGTGGCTGTTTCGGCGGCGCACGGACGCAATCTGGTGAACATCATTCTGGTGGACTTCCGCGGTCTGGACACCCTCGGCGAAGCAACGGTGCTGGGGATCGCGGCCGTCGGAGTCTATGCCGTGATCAAGTTTAAAAAGAGCCAATCCTAAAACCGGGAGATGCCGCGTATGGCTTCGCTGATTCTGCACATGGCAACACGGCTGCTGATGCCCCTGCTCCTGATGTTTTCCCTGTTTCTGCTGGTGCGCGGGCACAACCAGCCGGGTGGAGGATTTACGGCGGGCCTGGTCGCCGCCGCCGCATGGGGACTGTATGCCCTTGCCTACGATGGCCGGGCCGCCCGCAAAGCGCTTCGAATCAGGCCGCGCATGCTGATTGGTCTTGGATTGAGCTCAATTCTGATCAGCGGGCTATTCGGACTGTTTTCAGGGGACCCGTTCCTTACGGGAAAGTGGGCGAAAATTTATTTTGGGAAAATCGGCAGCTTTGATGTGGGGACTCAGTTGCTGTTTGATTTCGGAGTGTACCTGGCTGTCATTGGCGTGACCCTGACGATCATCTTTGCGCTTGAGGAGGAATAAGGTGGAAATCATCCTGGCCTTCGTCATCGGGATATTGTTTGCCGCCGGGCTTTACATGATGCTGCGGCGCAGCCTTGTGAAACTTCTGATCGGCCTGGGCCTGCTTACAAACGCCATCAACCTGCTGATCTTCACGGCCGCCCAGTTGACGCGGGCCCGTTCGCCCATTATTCCGGCGGGGGAGACGGCGCTGCAGGGGCCTTATGCGGATCCGCTGCCGCAGGCCTTTATTTTGACGGCCATTGTTATCAGCTTTGGCGTGACGGCATTTGCCATTGCTCTTGCCTACCGCACCTATAAAACAATCGGCACCGACGACATGGATGAAATCGCGGAAACGGAGATTTCATGAAGGACCTCTTTTTGATCCTTCCAATTGTTCTTCCGATGCTGGCGGGTATTGCATGCCTGATGGGACTGCGCTCCCGTGCCTTCCAGCGCAGGGTCAGCATCGCGGGTACAGGACTGTTGCTTCTTGCCGACATCGTCCTTCTCGTGGAGGTTTCCGGGAAGGGCATTCTGGCCACACAGATCGGCAATTGGCCCGCGCCCTTCGGGATTACGCTGGTGGCCGACGAATTCAGCGCCATCATGCTTCTGCTGACGGGCATTATCGGCTTTGCGGTCGAGGGCTACTCTCTCGCGACCATGGACAGGGCGCGCGAGAATTTCGGCTATCATCCCCTGTTCCATTTTCTCCTGATGGGTGTTTCCGGCGCGTTCCTTACCGGAGATCTCTTTAATCTCTATGTATGGTTCGAAGTCATGCTTGTGTCGTCCTTCGTGCTGATGGCGTTGGGCGGAGAACGCGCCCAGATGGAAGGCGCCATCAAATATGTGACGCTGAACCTGATCTCCTCAATGCTTTTTCTGACGGCCCTCGGCATCCTGTACGGGCTGGCGGGTACTTTAAATATGGCCGACCTTGCGAGTAAATTCGCGGAGATCTCGGCCGCACAGCCCGTCGGCGTGATGCGGACTCTGGCCACGCTCTTCATCATCGCGTTCGGCATCAAGGCGGCCGCTTTCCCTCTGTTCTTCTGGCTGCCTGCCTCCTATCACACTCCGCCGGTGGCCGTGTCGGCTTTATTCGCGGGGCTTCTGACCAAAGTCGGCGTGTATGCGCTCATCCGGGTCTTTACTCTCATATTCGTCCAGGATACGGCATATACGCATTCGCTGATACTGCTGATTGCCGGACTGACCATGATTACGGGCGTGCTCGGAGCGGTCTCGCAGAACGAGTTCCGCCGCATCCTGTCTTTTCATATTGTGAGCCAGATTGGCTATATGATGATGGGACTCGGATTATTCTCTCCCATCGGTCTGGCTGCGTCTGTCTTTTATATCGCGCATCACATTATTGTAAAAACCAACCTGTTTCTTGTCAGCGGGGCGGTGCACCGGCTGAGTCAGACATTCGAACTGAAACAACTGGGCGGATTGTACCGCGTCCGCCCCGCCCTGGCGGCCCTCTTCCTTGTTCCCGCGCTGTCGCTGGCCGGACTGCCTCCGCTGTCGGGATTCTTTGCCAAGCTGGGCTTAGTGCAGGCCGGGCTCTATCAGAAGCAATATCTTATCGTAGGTGTATCGCTGGCGGTGTCGCTCCTTACCTTGTTTTCCAT
>CAZLHW010000108.1:4589-9835 GCA_964559085.1 uncultured Acidobacteriota bacterium
GGGAACGCCTCAGCGGAGGCCACCGCGCGGCCGCTCGACTCGACTGCAAGTCTGCTGGGGCATCTGGTCCTCATCGGCCTGCTGGCCGGCATCACGCTGATTATCGGTCTAGCTGCAGGACCCATCTTCGGATTTGCTCAAAGAGCAGGCGATCAGCTGGCCGATCCGTCTCTCTATATTGGAATCGTTCTCCGGAAAGGCGCGCCATGACTCTTTTTCTCTCCAACATCGGTCTGGCACTTATATGGGCGATCCTGACGGGGCGCTTCAATCCGGCCAATATTGCGGTCGGCTTTTTCCTCGGCTACCTGGCGCTGCGCGCAGTTCGGAGTATTCTGGCACCGTCCCACTATTTCAGCACGCTGACGCGATGCATTCGCTTCGCCGGCTATTTCATCCGGGAGTTGGCCCTGGCGAACTGGCGGCTCGCTGTCGATATCCTGACGCCCAGGCACCGGATGCGGCCGCGCGTTCTGGCTGTGCCGATGGAGGTGCAAACAGAAGGGGAAATCACGATGCTGGCAAATCTGATCTCGCTGACGCCGGGCAGTCTCAGTCTGGATGTGTCTCCCGACCGCAAGCTGCTCTATGTGCATGCGATGTATGCGGCGGATCCTGATGAAGTGCGACGGGAGATAAAAACCGGGCTGGAGCAAAGAGTCCTGGAACTTGTGCGCGGAAATGAAAAGGATATGTCCAATGGCTAAGGACCTGATAACGGGAATTCTGCTTGCAGCCATCATTCTGGCTTTTTTCCGGCTGGCACGCGGACCAAGCCTGCCCGACCGGGCCGTGGCGCTGGATCTCATCTCGACGATCGTCATCGGCCTGATCGGCGTCTACGCGGTAAGCACCGACGATGCGCTTTTCCTGGATCTGGCGGTTGTGCTGGCGCTGATTGCTTTTCTTGCGACGGTGGCGTTTGCCCGCTTTATAGCAAAAGGAGGCTTTCCGTGGGACAAATCCTGAGCACGGTGTTTCTCGCTATTGGAGCGGCGTTTTCTCTGATTGCCGCCATCGGAGTTGTGCGCTTTCCCGATCTGTTTCTAAGGATGCATTGCAGCACAAAATCGGCCACTTTCGGCGTGAGCTTCATCATGCTGGGAGCCGCGCTGCATTTCGGCGATCTGGTCAGTTTCACCAAAGCTCTGGCTACCATCATTTTTATACTGGTGACGGCTCCCGTTGCTGCCCATGTCCTGGGCCGGGCGGCCTACCTGGCCGGAGTGCCTCTATGGAAGGGAACTCTGAGCGACGAAATGCGCGGCCAGCCGCTGTCGAAAAACGCCGATAGCCGACCGGAGGAGCCATCGGAATAACAGCGGGTCCGCTGGAAGAACCAGACTATGTACTGAAGGAGGGTTTCCATGCAGCGACAGCGTACAAAAATTGTGGCAACTTTGGGGCCTGCGACCGACCCTCCCGGGAAGCTTCGTGAATGCCTTCTGGCAGGCATGGACGTGGCGCGCCTCAATGCCGCCCACGGCACCGGCGAAGAGCAGCGGCGACGCGTCGCGGCTCTCCGCAGAGAAGCGCAGAAGCTCGGGCTGCCTGCCGGCCTGCTGGTCGATCTTCCCGGACCGAAATTCAGGCTGGGCAGCCTGTCCGGGGGGCAGCGGGAGCTTCAGCGCGGAGAGACCGTGACGCTGAGCGTTGCCAAGGACCGCGGGGAGAACGTTCTTCCAATCCGGGATACGGGGATTCTTTCGGCCGTGGAGCACGGTCATAGGCTGCATCTGGCCGACGGAACCGTGACGCTGCGCGTCCTCAAACGCTCGGGCGCGCCGGTGAAAGGGGAAGTGATCGTCGGCGGCCTGGTGCGCAGCGGGTCCGGCATCAACGTCCCCGACACGGATGTGCGCATCAAGATTCCGACCGCTCTGGATTTGCGCGGCATCGAGTTTGCTGCGGCCCATAAAGCCGAATGGATCGGCGTATCCTTTGTGCGCACCCCGGACGATATCGCCCGCGTCCGGCACGCCTTTTCCCGCTCCGGTCACACTCCGAAAATCATCGCCAAAATCGAAAAGCCGCAGGCGCTTGCCAACCTGGACCTCGTTTTGAAGGAAGCGGACGGCCTGATGGTTGCGCGCGGGGACCTGGGCGTGGAAACGCCACTGGCGCAGGTGCCGCTTGCCCAGAAGAAAATCATCGCGCGGGCAAACGAAATGGGGAAGCCGGTTATTACGGCCACGCAGATGCTCGAATCCATGGTGAGCCAGCGATGGCCGACGCGCGCCGAGGTTACGGATGTCGCCAACGCTGTTCTGGACGGCACAGACGCCGTGATGCTTTCAGCCGAAACCGCTATCGGAAAATACCCGGTTGATGCCATTCGCATGCTTGCATCGGTTCTGGCGGCCACGGAAACAGCCTATCCATTTCAGTCGGTTCTGGACACGCGCACCCAAAAAGCGCAGCCTTCACCGGAAGATGCCGTCAGCCGCGCCGCCTGCCGGCTGGCATGGGATGCCGATGCCGCAGCGATCATTCTTTCGGCTGATACGGATGTTTTACCCTACAGCGTCTCCCGTTTTCGCCCGCCCAAGCCGATCGTTGTTTTAACGGACCACCCTATGATCGTGCGCCAGCTGGCCCTAAGCTGGGGCGTGCAGCCCGTTTTTGCCGGTCGCCGCGAATCGGCTTCCCTGGAGCCTGCACGCCGCTGGCTTCTCCAGAATGGCCTGGCGCGCCGCGGAAACCCTGTGGTCTGGATTCAATACATCCGGGGACGGAAAGGGGACGTGCAGCATTCCATTCAGCTGGCGCCTTTATAGCGCGCCTCCCTTTTTCGCGCAGTAAATACAACTTTCGGGGCTTGCATCCATGGCGCCCGCTACCCAGGGGTTCCAGAGCCTTGCTGCGCTCGGCTCTTTCACCCTGGGCTGCTCTGCTCCGCGCTTTCAGCGCGGGCGTTTTTCTTCGCTTGGCGCCCATGACGGACAGGGGCGCCCCAGCATCGGTTGTGATTTGGCGCGCCATACTTTATAGTGGCTCCAAATTCTGAGCTGCTACAGGAAGGAGCCAAATGCCCACGACAAAATTCGGAAAATATTTTTCGACGGATGTGCTGAAGGAAAGCCCCAAATTCCCTGGATTGTGGGATATTTCATCGACGCGGCACCTGACGGGATTCGGAGGCGGACATCTCTCGGTGGACTGCATTTTTATTACGCGGCCGTTTTTGATGGTCAGTCAGCCGCACCTGCATGATTTCCCCCAGTATCTGCATTTCTTCTCCGCCAATCCGGATGATCAAAGGATATTTGACGCCGAAATTGAGATGACTTTGGGCGAGGACGAGTCGCACGGGGAAAAACACATCATCACGCGGCCGACGGTCTTATACGTCCCGGCAGGTTTGTACCATGGCCCTCTCCATTTCAAAGTCATAAACAAGCCTGTGGTTTTTGTGGATATTGCCGTTGCCGGGGAATATAAGAGGGTAGGCAACACCCCCGATTGAAAGGTAAAATTCCCGTGACGGCAGCCATAGCGCTCAAATTTATCTGCAGAGCGTGTATCGGGCCGCACGCCTTCACGTGTTTAAGAACTTCGGCGTCTTTTGCCGAAATTCAAGGAGCGCCTTTATGGACAGCATGTTTTCACGTCGCCGGTTTATCAAGAATGCTGCGGCCGCCTCTGCAGGGCTGTCGCTCGGTCCGTACTTCACGTTCGGCAAGGGCCAGCCTTTCAAGCCGATGAAGCGCGCCATGGGTCGCCTTAAATTTGAAACAACGACCCTTGGCCTTGGAGGCCAGGGATCTCTGCAATGGACGCCGTCCGATGTGGATCCCGTAAAAATCATTCTCAAGGCATTCGACTTGGGCGTGAACTACTACGATACGTCGAATGTCTATGACGACAGCCAATTGCACTATGGCAAGGCGTTTCGCGAACTGCACCTGGTTCCGGGCGAGCCGGTTTATAACGAGCGGCTGCGGCGCTCCATATTTTTGACAAGCAAAACAGCGCTTCGATTCGGGAAAGGCGGATGGCAGAAGCCGGGATTGATCAACGTTTCCAATGGCGCGCAGTGTAAATACGCCGTCGACGATGTCCGGCGGACCCTGACGCAGATTTATGGTGATGGAAAAGGATCATATCCCCGGGGCGCCTGCCTCGACATGGTCTTGATCCACAGCGTGTCGAGCATGGCGGATGTTGATGCGGTCTATGAAGGGTACGACAACCCCGATCCGAAGGCGGAGACGATTGGCGCGCTGGCCGCGCTGCTGGATTTACGCGACGGCACCAACTTCACGGGGCTCAACCCCGGGGAAGAAAAGCTGATCCGCCACATCGGGTTCTCCGGCCATGCCTCCCCCGATGTGATGATGGAAATGATTCAGCGGGATACCCGGGGCATTCTCGACGGCATGCTGGTTGCCATCAATGCCAACGACCGGCTTAATTTCAACATGCAATACAACGTCATTCCTGTGGCCGCGGCCAGAAATATGGGCGTGATCGCCATGAAGGTTTTTGCGGATGGGGCGATGTATACGAAAGCCGCCACCTGGACGAGCAAGCCGGACATGATCGTGCGCACGGTCGGCAGCGGCAGCCTTCCGAGCCGCCGGCTGGTTGAATACAGCCTGACGACGCCCGGCGTGCACACTGCCATTATCGGGACAGGTCACATTGATGCCGATGCAACAGCCTGCCAGCTGCACCAGAATCTCCTTGCCGCTCAGATCGAACCCGACGCGTTAAGCGTTTCCGACCGGCGCCGCATCGAGCAGGCGGCCGCTGCCGTGAAAGACGGCAAAACGAATTACTTTCAGGCTCCGGCGCAGCCGCTGGGCGCTCCGCGCGCTCCGGCCGCCAAACAGGAAATGCGCGGGGAAAAGCGCGTCGCGCAATTGAGCTGGCAGACCGCGTTCGCCGGAGACGAGCCGATTGTCCGCTACGAAATATGGCGCGACAATAAGAAAGCCGGACAGATCCTTCATAGGCCGCAGGTCACGCGTACGCCGTTTTCTTTCGAGGAAACGCTTCCCGATAAAACGGCGCACCAGTACCGGATCCTGGCCGTCGATGCCGCAGGCCGCACGGCGAAAACGGAGGACTTGCAGCTGCCGGTAATCTAAAATCCGGCCTGGAAGGCCGTTAGATAGATAGCTCCGGGCGCCAGCCCGGAGATGCGAGGAACGGCGAATGAGAGCCCGGGAAGGGCGAAAGAGACCTGCAATATCCTTTTCTTTCGCCCGTCCCGGGCTTGGTATCCTGCGGTCGGCTACCGG
>CAZLHW010000109.1:0-9815 GCA_964559085.1 uncultured Acidobacteriota bacterium
ATTCGAGCACTCCGCCGATAAAAACGGATCGGATCGAATCCTGGTTTCACATTCTGCGAACCGGCACTACGCGCGAACGACTCTCGATTGTCCGTGAAATGGTGGACAAGCTTTCCGCTGCTGAGGCCAAAGCCATCGTAAAACTCTATCCGGAAGAGGGAGATCGGGTTCGCTGGGGATTGATTCGCGTTCTTGGAGAATTGAAAATAGAAGCTGCGGTTCCGCTGCTGCTCAATGATTTGAGAAATTCCTATCATACGGAATGCGCCATTGAAGCACTGGGGAAAATAGGATCCGCAGAAGCCTACAACGCAATCCGAGACTTCATCAGCGAACATCCTGAAAGCGCCATCATCGCTCTCATTCCGCTGGCAAGAACGGGAAAGCAGAAGGCGGTGAAGTTCCTGCAGCGCTATTTGAGCCACGAGATGGCGGTTTTAAGGCAGACGGCCGTCCAGGCGCTTGCGACAATCCCATCCGCGGAAGCCCTGCAGGCGTTGAAGGAACAGCTTTGTTTGGAGCGCGACGACAGGGTGCGTTTGAGTTTGCTTGAGGCCGTGCATTCTCTGCAGGGAATTACTTTGCCCGATATGACGGCTGTTCAGAAGGCCGAGAGAATTTCCGGCGTTCACCACCGGCAATAGGAGCGAAGCCAAAATCGCCCGGAGCCGAATTTTAGACCGCGACGCCGGGGACCTGTGCCGGGTTGCTTTGGGAATTGTCGCCAAATATTGGTGGATGGTGGGGGGATCGAACCCCCGGCCTCCGCATTGCGAACGCGGCGCTCTCCCAGCTGAGCTAACCACCCACAATCGGCATAACGGATTCGAATTATCCATGATGCGCAGAGAGCTGTCAAATGAATCCATGGCGGCGTAAAGCAGTTTTTCAACCTGTTCATGCCGGGCGGCGTGCTATACTAGCAGCCGGTTATGTTTCAAAATTTGGTTTGTCAACTTACATAGAGGAAAACTAGATTGCCTGTGAAGCGTAAAACCCCCTCAAAAACTGCGGCCCTGATCGATAAGGCTCTCGAAGCCATCATTGACCAGTGGTACCTGAGTGTCAGCGATTACTATATTACCGCCGAAAAAAAAGCGGAAAATCCCAGCCTCGATGTTCCGGAAGAGCTCAAAAGATTTCACGACGAAAATGGGCATCGAATCAAGTTCAATAAGGGAGATCTGGATTTCACCTACGGTCTCAGCCTGACGATGGACGGGGACAGCTGTGCTCTTGAGGTGAGCGTTAATAACAAAGTTCCAAACCTGAACTATGATGAACTTGTCCGGCGTTTGGCCGTCCACTATCAGTCGAACAAGGACAAATCGATCGAAGGGTTCAAAAAGCTAAGGAAAGTACGCAACTGCGACGTTTTCCATCTGCCGGAAGATCTTCAGGGCAGCATCCGAATGGAAACCAGAGAAGGCAAAGCCGACATCGTCCGGCTCTCTTTCGGAATCGAAGAAGAATACCTCGACGAGCTTATTGCAGAGCCCCCCAACTTCATGGAACTGATCCATCAGTATTGCGTGGCGCCGCTCCGCCGCATTTACGCCGACGTCTATAGAACCCAGCGCAAGTAGGCATCGCGCCGACCAAGCCGGATAGGGAATTGTCGGGGCCAGGTCAGGACTGGCTTCGACAATTCTTGCAGCAGGGAGGGGGAGCGCGTCTGCCGGACAGGGTGCCGCCCGGGATTTTTACCTGGACGTGCCCAGCGCCGGATCGAGCGGGATGGAAAAGGGGCCGATCGATTTTCTGGTGCCTTCTTCTTCAATTTTGGGAATATACAGAGTAGCTCCCTCGAAGATATTCTTATGGGGATCCGGATTCGTAAAAAAAAGGAATCCATCGGATACCTTTCCCGGATCTATCAGCTTGTTAGTCAGATCCTTCGCCGAGAAATCCGATAACGGCGTGCCTACCTTGGATTTCTTCAGCCTCTTGCCGGATTTGCTCTGAGAAAGTTTGTCGACGGAAGCCGGATTGAAAATGTCGTCGAGAATTGCGGCAATCGGCGTGGAATAAAGCTGCTCTCCTGAACGGGTTATCAGGATGATATTGCGTGTGCGGACAATTAAAAAGTCCGACGACACATTCCGGATGATGACGTGCAAAGGGAAATAGCCCCGGGAATTCAGGTGCTTAACGTCAAAAGCCTTATAGGATTTCTCATCGGAGTCGTAGGGATCCACGGCGATGGTGACGCCGGCTACCGTGGCCTGGGCTACATAGGATTCTATGGGCTTCAGCTTAACATCTTTGACGATGTAATCCGCTGCCGATAAAGAGCTTGCCCAACAAAAAAGCAGGTAGATCTTCACAAGTTTTTTCATAATGCCTTCCATAATAACACAAACATCCGAGACGGGAAGCGCGCCGGGGCGATTGAACGGAACGCTCCTGGATTTGTAACTCGTAATAATACCCAAAAAGGTTTTCAGGCGGCTTTCTTGAAGGTAACCTCCGACGCACATTTTCAGCGCGACTGGCTCGGCACAGATTGATCCTCTGTCGAGCGCGCTTAAAAAAATCTGCATACACAAAAAATTTTCGGGATTTTTCTCTAGTGGCCACTAAGAATTATTGACAATAACTCACTCAGATTCTATATATGCTTCGCGCTAAGAGGTATTAGGCGGTTAGTTTAAGCAATTATTATGATTGGACCGAAAATTTCACAGATACGACTCTTGAAGGAGGAAAGCAATGGGTAAGACTATAGGAATCGACCTTGGAACCACGAACTCGGTGGTTGCGGTAATGGAGGGTGGTGAACCAAAGGTCATTACAAATCCTGAAGGGGGACGCCTCACCCCATCTGTTGTTGCAGTCGGAAAAAACAACGAACGTTTCGTGGGCCAGGTTGCAAAGCGTCAGGCAGTGACAAATCCTGAAAATACAATATTTTCCATCAAGCGCTTCATGGGGCGAAAGCTGGCCGAGGTCGGCGAAGAAGTGAAACTCGTACCGTACAAGGTCGTATCGGGGCCCAACGGAGATGCCCAGGTTAAAATGGGAGACAAGACATACTCACCGCCGGAAATCTCTGCAATGATTCTGCAAAAAATGCGCCAGGCGGCAGAGGAGTACCTTGGGGAAAAAGTTGAAAAGGCTGTTATAACGGTTCCTGCATACTTTAATGACAGTCAGCGGCAGGCCACAAAGGATGCCGGAAAGATTGCGGGGATGGAAGTGGTGCGCATAGTCAATGAGCCCACGGCGGCCGCTCTGGCTTATGGACTGGACAAGAAAAAGGATGAAACGATTGCAGTGTACGACTTCGGAGGCGGGACGTTTGATATCTCCATCCTCGAAGTGGGTGAGGGTGTGGTTGAGGTCAAATCAACCAACGGAGACACGCACCTTGGCGGCGACAACATCGACCAGCGTCTGATGGATTGGATCATTGATGAATTTAAAAAGGATCAGGGCATTGACCTCTCCAAGGACAAAATGGCTCTGCAAAGGCTGCGGGAAGCCGCCGAGAAGGCCAAAATGGAATTGTCGACGGTAATGGAAACGGAAATCAACCTTCCGTTCATTACGGCGGATGCTTCCGGTCCGAAGCATCTCAACATGAAACTGACGCGGGCAAAATTCGAGCAGATGGTAGAGGACATTTTGCAGAGAACCATGGCGCCTGTGAAGCAGGCCCTTGCGGATGCCGGCGTAAAACCCAGCGATATTGACGAGGTGGTTTTGGTGGGCGGATCCACGAGAATTCCGCGAGTCCAGCAGCTGGTGCGCGAGTATTTCGGAAAAGAGCCGCACAAGGGGGTGAATCCCGATGAGGTGGTGGCTGTTGGGGCGGCCATTCAGGCGGGTGTTCTCGCGGGAGACGTTAAGGACCTCCTTCTTCTGGATGTAACGCCCCTGTCGCTGGGTATTGAAACCCTTGGTGGCGTATTTACCAAGCTAATCGAAAGAAACACGACTATTCCGACGCGCAAGTCTGAAATTTTCTCCACGGCGGCGGATAATCAGACATCGGTTGAAATTCACGTGCTGCAGGGCGAGCGCAGTATGGCTCGCGATAATAGAACCCTGGGCAAGTTTCACCTGGTTGGAATTCCGCCCGCTCCGCGGGGCGTGCCTCAGATCGAGGTGACTTTTGATATTGATGCGAACGGCATTGTCAACGTGTCTGCGAAAGACCTCGCAACCAACAAGGAGCAGAAGATCACCATCACGGCTTCAAGCGGCCTGAGCAAGGAAGAGATTGAAAGGATGACAAAGGATGCCCAGGCCCATGCGGATGAAGATCAAAGAAACCGGGAAAAGATTGAAGCCAAAAACAAGCTCGATGGTCTTATTTACAATACGGAAAGGATACTTAAGGAAAATCGCGACAAAATATCCGATGCGGATGCGACCAATCTGGATTCCGCGCTCTCCAATGCAAAGAAAACATTGGATAGTGCGTCCGAAGCTTCCTAGCTCAATGCCGCTTTTGAAGAACTTACAAGGGCTTCGCATCGCCTTGCGGAAATCATGTACCAGAAAACAGCCGGACAGCAGGCGCCCCATTCCGGACCAGGGCCTTCCGGGGCGGACGCGAAACAGGGTGCCGGAAAGAAAGAAGATGATGTGATTGATGCCGAATACGTGGATATGGACAAGAATGAGTAATGGAATCTGATGATTTCCTGAGCCCCGGAGTGCAGCGTGTTTTAGATGTTTAAAGATGCTGACTTCGGGGCTCCTTCCGATTGTTTGATATCAGCGGAAAACATTGTTCGGTAATACTATGCCCCCAAAAGAAGACTATTACGCAATATTGGGTGTTCCTCGAAATGCCAAGGAGGCCGATCTGAAGAAGGCGTACCGGCGCCTGGCGCGGAAAAATCACCCGGATGTGAATCCGGGCGACAAATCCGCCGAGGAACGCTTCAAAAAAATTCAGCAGGCGTACGATGTTCTGAGCGACCCCAAAAAGCGGGCTATTTATGATCAGTACGGGTTTTACTCAGAGAATTTTAAAGAGCAGGCCGGAGCTCAGGGCGGCGGTTTTGGAGGGGGCTTTCCGCACGGTTTCAGTTTTTCGGGAATGGATTTCGGGGAAACCGGACAGAGCAGCTTCAGGGATGTTTTTTCCGAGTTTTTCGGCGGCGGGGCGACGCGGAGCCGATCTGAAGGACCGACAAAGGGAGAGGATCTGAATCATCATCTGAATATTTCCTTTAATGAGAGTATTCAGGGCTTATCCACCCGGATGACGATCGATAGAAACCGGGAATGCACCGCCTGCGATGGATCAGGACTTGATCGGTCTGCCGGCCAGCAGACATGCCCTAAGTGCCAGGGAAGCGGGCAGGAAATAAAATCGCATGGCTTCATGAGATTTTCCAGCCCCTGCCGGGTATGCAGCGGAACGGGCAAGGTTGGAGGGCGATGCCGGAGTTGCGGTGGTTCCGGAACCGTTCCCGTGCAGGAGACGATTACGGTCCGAATTCCGGCCGGTGTTGCAAACGGTTATAGAATGCGTGTTCCCGGAAAAGGGAACGCCGGGCGTTTTGGCGGGCCTCCGGGAGATCTCTACCTGATAATTTCGGTTCGGCCCCATGAATTTTTCCGCAGAGAGGGGAATGATATTCTCTGCACGGTTCCGATCACGGTAACGGAAGCGGCTCTGGGCACGAAAATAGAGGTCCCATCCATAGACGGCAAAGCGCTTCTCCGAATACCGCCGGGCACCCAGAGCGGGCAGAAGTTCCGCTTAAGAGGAAAAGGCGCGCCCTCTCTCCGGGGTGAAATTCGAGGCAATCAGATTGTAGAGGTGCGCGTTGTTGTCCCGACGGTGGCCGACGAGCGTTCCAAGGAGATATTGAGAGAGCTTGCACGTCTCAACCCGGAAAATCCCCGGTCCGGGATTCTATCGAATTAATGGAGAGTGATTCATGACTCCGCGCAAGAAAACCGGTTACATGATCAGCTCAGTGGCAGAATCCTTTCAGATACATCCACAGACGCTTCGTCTGTACGAACGGCTGGGATTGCTGACCCCCTCCAGAAGTGAGGGGAATACGCGGCTCTATACCGATGAGGACCTGCAGCGGCTCGAGGTAATCCTGACCTTAACGCGGGAGCTTGGCGTAAACCTTGCTGGAGTTGAAGTCATCCTGAACATGAGGGAAAAGATGGAGCAGATGCAGAAGCAGGTGGAGGAGATGATTGAATTCGTAAAAACTCAGGTTTCGCCTTCGCTGGCAGGTTCGATGCGCAATGCACTTGTGCGGGTGCCTGCAGCCAAAATAATGCGAACGTCACGGTGAAGCCATGAAGCGAATGTCTGCTTCCGGATTGATGCTGCTGCTTTTTGCGGCGGTCGCGTGGGCACAAAGTGCCTCCTCGGAGTACACGCAATCCTATGTCATCCTGATGAAGGGCCGGCCTGCCGGTATCGAACAGGTTACGGAAAACAGAAACGATTCCGGCGATACCGTTTCAAAATCAGAGCACGAGATTTATATCACCGACGGGTTGGAAACCAGGCGCATGGCCTTTTCGACGCGAATGACGTTGGCAAAAGGCACCGGGATGCCTACGTTTTATAGCTACAAATACAAAACAGGAAGCAATGCGGACGGCTATGAAGTAACCGTGCGAAACGGAAGAATCCGGCGCGTGCTGACCCGAGGCGGCATTACGAATGAAATTGATGTGGCTGCCCCGCTTAATCTGGCTATAGTGGATTTCAACGTGTACCACCATTTTGACCATCTGGTGCGCAGGTATGATTTCAGGCAGGGCGGCAGACAGGTTTTTGCCGACTTCATTCCGCTGATAGGCACCGATATAGCGCTTGCTTTAACCTATCTTGAGGAGGGCGCTTTGGAGTCGCCCAAAGGCAGGATTGATGCGAACAGCTTTAAAATCGAATTTGTAGGCGTCTGGAGCGGCTCATTATTTGCAGACAAAGAGGGGCGGCTCCTGCGCCTTCTCATACCGGCGCAGGAGCGGGAAGTTGGCCGGGCCGATCTCATGCCTCCCGCCGAAATGCGGAACTGACGCGCCTTTTGCGCCAAGGCGCCCGGAATTTCCGCGCGGGCGCCGAACGCACGCTGCCAGGGTTCCGTAGAGCGGCGGGTTCTTATTCGGATTTTTTACACTCCGCCGGATCGAGAATCTGCTTTTTTAAAAACTGTTGCGTTTCCTCCTTGCTGACTAATCCCTGTGTTGCGTAGCTATAAAGTATAAAAGTCGCGACATATTCCTGTCTGGAATTTCTGCGAAAGGCCGTGACCCGCGCCATCGGGCGCTTAACCTTGGCTGCGCCGATTTCTTTTACGCCGATCGCCAGCCGTATGGTGAGTCCGCATTCATCCGTCTGATCTCCGATGCTTTCCGACAGCGCTTCCTGGAATACGGGAATGAAGCTTTTGTATTGAGCCGCTATGTCCCCGGGAATGTCGGGCGCCGGAGCTAGAATGACGAGCTTAACGTTCTTGTGAATCTCCGCTTCGCGATCAATTGTTTCTTGAGCCCAGACACTCCAGGAAAGAAAAAGGAGAGCCAGTACCATGTGCGTTCGAACTTTAGGAAATTGCATAGTGTCTCTTCTCCAATCAAGCTCCACCGAGTCATTCCATCCCTCGAGGGAACACAATGAAATTCCGCAATGGTTAATGGATTTCCGGAGCCGCGGCATGTTGGGGCCTGCGCTCAAGCGGCGGACGGAACTGCTTCCGCCCGGACGCTGGCTCCCACTGCCGGGACCCAGGCTGGAATGGCGATTCCTGGTTTCGGTAAACATGGTTTGTTATATCCAGTCTTTGGTTAGTCTTATAACACACTCAAGAGCGCCTGCTGTAGTGATAATTGCACAAAATTGTGCGGCGCGGCACATGCGGAATCGTCCAGGGTCCCAAATGCGGCAGGGATGCTTCAGAGCTTATGAATCCGGCGGCGGAGAATGGCGTAAATGTTGCGCAAAACGCGGCGCTGCAAGGAAGCGTTTCCCGGGAAGCGCTGCGAAATCTGAAGGGCTAATGCCTGCAGCATCGATTCAAATTGCGGAATCAATTGCGCCGTGAGGGTGGGATCGTAAGGCAGTTTGATGGAGTGACAGCCAAGTTCCGAAAACAGCTTCAGGTAGCGAGCCGTTACCATATCCGGGCACTGAATTCGCTTGTATCCGGCCTGAACCTCGAATCCGAGAAGCGTGTGGATGATTCTCGCCTGGCATTTTCTTCCAAGGAGGCGAAGCGTGCGGGTTTTTTTTGTCAGAACGCGTTGCCGATAGAGATCGACAAGACTTTGGTCTCCCATGGAAGCACTCAGAATTTCACGATAGGAGATTTTCGTACGGCGTGAAGAGGAAGTCATCTTTGTGTCCCTATAAAAACGGTCGCTCGCGGCGAGACTCGTTTGCCGACATGCTACTTTTTCGAATCAGCGGCGGATCTCTGCCGTATAGCGCGGACGGCGCTATAGCGCACGGCGTCGGAAACACTCCGGTCTCTTGAAAGCATCATCAAATCCTGAGAGCGAAGACGAAACAGCAGACGCTGCGATATTGCCGGAGGAGTTCTGGGGTTCCTTACCAGGTTTTGCACCACCGTATAGCTCTTTGTCCAATTTTTGCTATTCCCTATTTCCCGGAGAATATCCTCTGCAACGCCCCGCATGGCGGCAATACCCTCCACTTCATTTTCTGTAAGTTTTGGGCTGCGAAGAACAGTGCGAGCCACTTCCTTGTTGGTATCCCGCACCAGCATGCAGCGGATCTCGCGATTCCCGAAAAGGGCATAGCGAATCTTCTCGCGCACAGGAAGGCTGGAAAGGCGCTTAAGGATCTCCGCTGCTCTTGCTTCCGTGTCCAGCGGCAGGCCTTCGAGGGTCAAGTCCTCGGGAGGGATCTCAAACTCCATTTCCGGAACCGGTTCCGGAAATGCTTCCGTGCTGCGGGATGCCTCGATGGTGTAATCCTTTTTTTTATTTCCCAGGAACTCCGTTTCAATTTCGAGGATAAGGCGTTGAATGCCGGCGGAGGCCTGCGGATTGGATTTCATGCTTTCCAGAATAGCGGGGCAGTTTAGAATGCGGACCCGGTTATCAAGAATGAATTCCAAAAGACGCGCCGGCGCCGCTGCCGCCAGGCTCTGTATCAATGAATCGGGAGAGGCCGGATTTGCAATGATACGTTGCAACAAGTCTTCCGATTTTGACGTTCCGGCAAAATACTCAAGAACGGAAGGGGGACAGCTCGGGGAGTCCAGTTGGGCGCCGCTTTCCTTTTCGTCGCATGCCAGGATCGTTTGCTCGGCCTGTGCGCGAACCTCGGCGTCCTTATCCTTGAGAAGGCAAACAAGCAGCTCCAGCATCTCGGCGGGCGGAATCGGTGCGAGCCCGCGCGCAATCAGCATCCGCACTTTCTTTGGAGCGGTTCCGGCCAGTAGAGATTGCGGCAGATTCTGGGGCGACATGCTTGAGCCTGCAGACGGATCCAGGAGTTCGCGCAGATTTTTCTCATCAATCCGAATCCGAACCACTTCTCCCGACCTGCCCAGACTCCTTGCCGGTTTACCGTTAATTTTCAGCTGCACACCACCCGCATTCCCCACGATAAGGAATACCTGCTCTTTTGCTTCGATGGACTGAACCTCTCCAGGATCCATCAATCGGCGGACGGCAGGAATCCCATCCCGGTCAATGGAAACCCAGCATTGTTCGCTGATGCCGATTTCGAGGCGCAGAGGTGCCTGGCGGCTGGAGTCGGCTGTGCCCTGGGCGTTAGGATCCGGGGGAGAAGAATGAATTAAGGAATCCGGAGCCGGAACGTCGGGGGAAACAGCGGAATTCGCAGAGAC
>CAZLHW010000110.1:0-9806 GCA_964559085.1 uncultured Acidobacteriota bacterium
TGCGCTGGGTGGGATCAACTCGAACCGGGCGCCCCTTTTTACCAACAAAAAACCGATCCCGTTGCCGCAAGCGGCGCCGGGCTCACACAGGCGCCGCGCGGAGCATTGGGCCATTGGGTACAGATCGAAACCGGGAAGCTGAAGCATTATCAGATCATCACCCCCACCTGTTGGAACGCCTCGCCGAGAGACGGAGAGGGCGTCCCGGGTCCGATGGAGAAAGCCTTGATAGGAACTCCGATTCAAAATGCGCAGCAGCCGGTTGAAGCACTGCGCATCATCCATTCGTTTGATCCGTGCCTGAGTTGTGCGGTGCACGTAATGCAGCCTCGCGGTAAGGCGATCGTGGCGCAGGCGTAATTCACCGGACTGCGCGGGCACACATCGCACTGAAAAAAAGCAACTATCCGGAATCGGGATCCGCTCTCCGGTTTAGGGATTTCGGATTCCGATTCCTGTTCCACCGGGAGAAGCAAATAATGGCGCAAAAAACGGCCGTTCTGGGATTAGGCAACCTTCTGTTGGGAGATGAAGGCGTCGGCGTGCATGTCGTGCACGCGCTTCAACAGCAGATCCTTCCGGTTGGGGTGCAAACGGCGGATATCGGAACTGCCTTGCTTGACGCAATTCCCCTTCTTGAGGAATGCAACCGGTTCATCGTAATTGATGCGGTGAAGGCAGGGGGAAAGCCGGGAACGCTCTATTGTATGCCGCTGAGTGAAATGAATGAGAAAGCATGTATGGCATCTCTGCACGGAGTGGACCTGCACCGGGTGATGCGGCTTAGTCGGCGCACCGGCGCGCCGGAGGTCCTCGTCAGCGGCATCGAACCGGACCGGATCGACTGGTCCCTGGAACTGTCCCCTTCCGTATCCGCCGCGCTACCGATGGTGTTGCAGTTGGTTTCTGCAGCCATCGCCCTTTATCCTTTTGCCCGCAAGAGAATGGTGCTGAATAATTTTGCGCAGAAACGCCGAACGGATCGAGGTCGGCGAACCACTCCCCTAAAGCACCGTGTTTGAGAAGGAATAATGGAATGCGGATCAGCAACGGCACCGGCAACAAAACGATTCGGATCCTCCTGGCGGACGACCACAAAATATTGCGAACGGGTCTGCGCGAGCTGTTGGAGAAAGAACCCTCTCTGAAGGTGGTTGCCGAAGCGGAAGACGGGAGAACGGCGGTCCAATTAAGCCGGGAAATGTCCCCGGATATCGTCATCATGGATATCTCCATGCAGGATCTGAACGGAGTTGAAGCTACGCGGCAGATCGTAAGCGGGTCCCCGCAGATAAAGGTAATCGTGCTCTCGATGCATTCAGGCCAGAAGTTCGTCGCCGAGGTTTTTAAAGCGGGCGCGTCCGGCTATCTGCTGAAGGATTGCGACTTCAGCGAAGTGTTCACCGCCATCCGTGCAGTCACGGCCAATGAAACCTACTTATGTCCTCAAATTGCGACGATCGTTCGAAACGACTATCTCCTGCGGCTGTCGCAGGGAGAATCGCCGGCTTCCGCCTCTCTGTCTCCGAGAGAAAAAGAAGTTCTTCAGCTGATGGCGGAAGGCAAGTCCACCAAAGAGATCGCCTTTTCTTTTAATCTGAGCGTGAAAACGGTCGAGGTACACCGGCAGCGAATCATGGAAAAGCTGAACATCCACAGCATAGCGGAACTCACCAAGTACGCAATCCGGGAGGGATTGACATCGCTGGAATCCTGACGGGAGGACGCCTGCCACAAAGCTCCGCAAAACAACCGATGGGTTCCCGTCATTATCGATACGGGAATCCCCCCCGCGCACTAGGTAGAACCCCTATATCCCAGAAAAAACGACTGTGAAAAAATCTCCACTGCACTGTAAATAAAAACTGTCTGTTTGAAGTTCTTCTTATGACAGGCTGACAGTATGGGTGGAAACATACGCATTCTGCTGGTAGATGATCACGGAACCGTCCGCGCCAATCTGGCCGCCATTTTGGGGCAGGAACTCTGTATGCACATTGTGGGACAGGCGGCGGATGGCGAAACCGCGCTGGAATTGACTCAGAGAATGCACCCGGTCGTTGTGATAATGGACGTGCGCATGCCCAATATGAACGGCATTGAAGCTACGCGCCGGATTTCCTCTGAATTTCCCGAAACCAAGGTCATCGGTTTCACCATGCATCCGGAGGAGAGTCTTTGCCGGGCGATGCAACTGGCCGGCGCTGCCGCCTGCATCAGCAAGAGCGCTCCGATTGAAACTCTTATCGAAACCATCCGAGAATGCTGTCCTTCCTGAGGTCACGGCACTGAAGCCGGTTTCAGTTTAAAGGTGTTGCTTCCAGCGACCAGGCGGCACGGATCACGGTGCCTTTTCCAGGCGCAGAATGAAATTCCAGCTGACCGCCGCTAAGTTCCGCGCGCTCCTGCATATTGCGGAGCCCCGCGCCTTTGGACGAACCTTGCTCTGAAACAATGCTTGTTGCCTCAAATCCGGAGCCGTTGTCTTCAACCACAAGCTCAATCCGGTTCCCCGTCCTCTGGAGGATAATGGAGATCCGGTCCGCGCCGCTGTGTTTGGCGGCATTATTCATGGCCTCCTGCATGATGCGGAAGATCGGGGCCTTCAGAAATTCCGGCACCTCGGCTTCGGGAAGATTCAAAAGAGAGTGAATACGAATGGAGGAATAGGTGGCCCGAAATCGCGAGCAAAAGTCCTCTATGGATTCCATCAAGCCCACGAGATCCAAAGAGGCGGGACGCAGATCATTTTGTATTTTGCGGACTTCTTCCATGGCATCCTGAATCATCGCAACAATATGGCGCAGGGTTTCGGTGCGCCGCGCAACCTGCTCTTCAGCCGTCAACAGGCAGCTTTCCGCCCGGTATTTGAAAGCCGCCAAGGACTGCCCGATGCCGTCGTGGATCTCCCTTGCAACGCGTATTCTTTCTTTTTCCTGCGCCTCAATCACTTGTCGCGAAAGCATCCGCAATTCTCTCTCGGACGCGCGCAAGGCTTTTTCCATTTCTCGCTGGTCGATAATCAGCTGGACTCCTCCGGCGAATGCTTCCAGCTGTTTCACATCCTCTTCGTCGTATTCGGTGTCTTTGTTGGCGGCAACCACGATGGACACAATCCGGCCGCGGCCGAAAACCGGCACCGCAAGAATACGCGTCAGGGGGATATGGCCGTCCGGAGTCCCCCGCCTGCCGCCGGCGTGCGCCGGATAATCATTCACCACGAGCACCTTGCGTCTGCGAACAGCGTCCGCCCAGATTCCGCCGCTCTGGATCGGATAGGTGAGCGGTCTTGGGGACACCCGGCATTCCTTCTCGAGATTTCTGGAGAAGGAATAAATCGTCATGGCGCTTTCATCCTCATTTATAAATCCATAAAAGGCATATTTGCTCTGCGTCATCTTCAGCGCGCCATCCAAAATGTGATCGCAGAGATCCTCGGCGTTTTCATTGGCGAGGCCGGCGATCGTCCAAAGCGCGCGGAGTCTCTCCTCGGCGCGGGCACGCACACGGAATTCGACACTCAATTGGTCATTCGCTTTTTTCAATTCGGCCGTGCGTTCTTCCACCCGCAATTCCAGTTCATCCCGGGCATGCCGCAGGTTCTCCTCGCTCTGTTTCAGAGAATCCACCAGCGCCGCCAGATATTGCGAATGCGCTTTAATTTCGGCAATAATCGGATTGGTGATGCGAAAAAATAAGAGAGCCCCTATCAGAACCACGACAGCAGCGATAGCCAAAGCCGTGGCACCGGCTCGGGCGAAAGGAATCCTTAGCTCCGCAAGATCGACTTTGGCGACGACCCCCCACTTTAATGTTTCAACCGGCTCATACGCGGCAAGAACCCTGACCCCGCGATAATCCAATCCCACCATGCTGCCGGATTGTCCCAAAAGAGCTCGTCGCATCGGTTCCGCAAGATTCGACGCCATCGGGAGGCTATCGAGCCTTCTGCCGCTCTCCTGCCGGCGATTCAGGAGGAAAACAATCCGGTCTCCCTCGCGCTTTGCCAGCGTAAATTCACCAGTATGGCCGATTCCCTTGAATTTGCTGTGAGCCTGGACCAGTTGATTCAAGGTGGCCTGTTCCAAACCGCGCTCATCCGCGTGGTGATGGAGAATTTCAATCTTGGCGAACTCTTCGATAAGCCGGGCATGGTTTCGAGCTATGGAAATGAGGACGTCGCGCTCCTCTTCGAATGCTGCACGGTAGAGCACGGCAACGGCAGCTCCGGTAACGGACATGCATGCGGCTGCCATAATCAACACCAGAAGGAGGACCCTCCTTTTTTCGCTCATAATCCGGACTCCTGATTTTAACTTTTAACAGGAATATGCCTTTTTGCCCAGCGGGAAGAGGTTATTCCGAGCAGGGATTGACGGCCGTATGCCGCACGATCCCTGCGTTTCCGGGGCAAATGAATTTTGCAGAGCGCACTATCGGAATGATATAAATTAACCGTTTTGCCATTTTGGTGAATTGTGGGAAGAGTGAATGGAGTCCGAACTTTCAAGCATTCGAAAAACCAATCAATATCGGCGCCCGGGAGAACGTCCGTTCACGGCTGAGGAGCGCGAGAAGGTCACCATTCTGATTGGAGGCCTGACGCAGAAACATGAAGAGTTTATACGCGCCGTTTTCCAGGGGAGTGGGTACCGCTGTGAAATGCTGCCTTTGCCCGACCAGGAGGCATTCCTTCTCGGCAAGGAATTCGGCAACAACGGCCAGTGCAGTCCAGCCTATTTCACCGCCGGGGCTTTGATTCAATATCTTCGCAACCTGGAAGCCAAGGGGATGTCGCGCAAGGACATTGTCGACAACTATCTCTACTTTACGGCCGGCTCCTGCGGTCCCTGCCGTTTCGGCATGTACGCGGCCGAATACCGGCTCGCGCTGCAGAACGCAGGCTATGACGGTTTTCGGGTTCTGCGCTTCTCGCAGGATGACGGCGTCCGGCAGAGGATCGAGGCTCCCGGGCTGAAATACACAATTGATTTCGGCATGGGGATGTTGAAGGCCGTCTTCCTCGGGGATGTGCTCAATGATCTAACACACAACATCCGCGCCTTTGAAGTCAATCCAGGCGAAACCAATCGCGTGATGGAGGAATGCGTGCGGGATCTGTGCAATCATCTGCGCGATTACAAAGCCCCGCACCTGGTGGACAGCGTGCCGAAATGGGTCGCCGCTTCCCTGCAAAAGAGAGATGTTCTTCGCGGAATCCTGAGCTTCCTCTTTAAGATGCGGCGGCATCTTCGCGGCAGAGAATTTCAGGAAGCCCTGGAGCGTTGCCGGAAGCGCATTGATGCCATTGCCGTAGACCGAACACGGCTGAAACCTGTCGTCAAGATCATAGGGGAATTCTGGGCGCAGACAACCGAAAGCGGCGGCAATTATTGGATGTTCGATTTTCTGGAGCGCGAGGGGGCGCAGGTGCAACCGGAAGCCATTGGGACCTGGATTGGCTACCTGCTGGCCATGGCAAAAATGCAGTTATACCCGCGGCGCGGCATGGATTCGCAGTGCGTCGAGCCGGCCCGCTGGGACGTGCGCAAGCGTCTCCGCAATGAACTTGCTTTTCAGCAGAGGCGCGCCATGCTCACGTTCGGGGAATATCTTTACACCCGCCTGTACAACCAGGTCATCGCCGCTCTTGGCGACACGGCGCATAAACTGGTTCCGCAAAAAAAGCTTGCCGAGCTGGCAAATCCCTTTTATCACCCCCTGGCTCGCGGCGGCGAAGGCTATCTCGAGGTGGGCAAAAACATCTATTATCAATCCAACAAGCTCTGCCATATGGTTCTGAGTCTGAAACCTTTTGGCTGCCTCCCCTCATCGCAGTCGGATGGCGTGCAGTCGGCCGTTGTCAGTAGGTATAAGGACATGATCTACCTTCCGATAGAAACAAGCGGAGAAGGAGAAATCAATGCCCAAAACCGGGTCCAGATGGCTTTGGGCGAAGCTAAAACCAAAGCAAAGATGGAATTGCAGCAGGTTTTGGCGCGCACGGGAAAGCGTCTTGAAGACATTCGCGCCTTCGCATCCAGGCACGCCGATTTGCGCCGTCCGCTTTATCGAATCCCCCAGCATCCGGGAATAGCCGGAGTTGCAGCCAATTTTGTCCTCCATGTAAACGATCTCATGTCTGGCCGCGAGGCGAGATAAAATAATTCGGGATGGGAGATTAATTTCGAATCTCGAGGCAATGAGCAGGAGATTGCAGTGACAGCACCCAAATTTCGCGTCGGAATCGATGTTGGATCCACTACAGTCAAGGCCGTCGTCGTTGAGGCCCAGAGCGATGCGATCGTGTGGAAGGATTATCGGCGGCATGAGACGCGCCAGATCGAAACGCTTCTTGAATTTCTGCAGCGAATGGAGAACGAAGCGGGCATTCAGCCCGACAACTGCCGCATGTTCATGACGGGTTCCGGCGGAAGCATTATGGCCGACATTGTCGGAGCCCGGTATGTTCAGGAAGTGTTGGCCGCATCGCTCATGGTGGAAAAACACTGTCCCAACGCCTCAGCCTTTATAGAAATCGGCGGGCAGGACGCCAAAATCGTCGTTCTGAGCAAAGAACCCGAAAGCGGCCGCATCAAGAAAAACCCTTCCATGAACGACAAATGCGCGGGCGGCACCGGGGCCGTGATCGACAAGATCAGCAAAAAGCTCGGCATCCCCCTGGAGGGCATGAGCCGCCTTCACTATGCAGGAATCCGCATTCACCCCGTCGCCGGCAAATGCGGCGTTTTTGCCGAAACCGACATCAACGGGCTGCAGAAACAGGGGATACCGGCGGCGGAACTCATGGCTTCCTTGTTTGAAGCTTTCGTGTTGCAGAATTTGAAGGTTCTGGCCCGCGGGCAGACGCTGCAGCCCGAAGTGCTGCTTCTGGGAGGCCCGAACGCCTTTATACCGGGCATGCGCGAAGCCTTTCAACACAATATCAAGCTGACCTGGGATGAGCGCGGCGTCAGGATACCCGTGGACAAGCAGCTGAAAGACCTGGTCTACGCTCCCGAGAACGCCGAGTATTACGGCGCCTTGGGCGCCGCGGAATTCGGGAAAGAAGAGGACAGCAGCGTCGGGCGCGATCGCGGATTGGGGGAAGTGGGTGGTTTTAGGGCCGGGCGCGCCGGGGGGCGTTGACGGCGCGGCCGCGGCATGCCGGCCCTGGCAGGGTCCCAGGAAGAGGTCGACGCGTTTCTGAAAAAATATGCGCCGCCTCGTTTCGTCCCGCCGACATTCAATCCCGGCGATGTCGTCCGGGGCTTCATCGGCGTGGACGGCGGTTCCACGTCCACAAAAGCGGTTCTTCTGTCCCCGGAAGGGGAAGTGCTGGCGCGCGCGTATCAGCTCTCTAAAGGCAATCCGATCGAAGACACCATCGAAATTCTCGAAAAACTCCGCAACCAGGTCGAATCGCAGGGCGCGAGTATTGAAGTTCTGGGCGCCGCGACTACGGGTTACGCGAAGGACACGCTTCGGGACGTCATTTGCGCCGACGTCGCCCTGGTGGAGACGGTCGCTCACGCAAAGTCCGCTCTGCATTATTACGGAACCCCCGACGCCATTGTGGATGTGGGCGGCCAGGATATCAAATTGATCATTCTGAAAGACGGCCGGGTGAAGGATTTTAAGCTGAACACGCAGTGTTCGGCAGGCAACGGATATTTCCTCCAGGCGATTTCGGAAGGATTCGGATACAAAGTGGAACAGTTTGCGGAGGTGGCATTCACCGCCCGCGAAATGCCTGTATTCCCCTATGGATGCGCCATCTTTTTGCAGTCCGATATCGCCAGCTTCCAGAGCCAGGGATGGAAACCGAATGAGATCCTCGCCGGCCTTGCCGCCGTGCTGCCCAAGAACGTCTGGCTGTACATCGCCAAAATCCCCAACCTCCCGGAACTGGGCACGCGCTTCATTCTGCAGGGCGGCACGCAGAATAATCTCGCGGCCGTAAAAGCCCAGGTGGATTTTATTCAAGAGCGGTTCCGAAGGTCCGACAAGACTCCGGAAATCATCGTTCACAAGCACGCCGGAGAGGCCGGCGCCATCGGCGCCGCTTTTGAAGCCATGACGCTGTGGCAGCAAGGCCGGACTACCACCTTTATCGGCCTGGATGCGGTGCGCAATATCCGATACAGAACAACCGTCGGGGAAGAAACCCGCTGCCGTTTCTGCAAAAACCACTGCCTCCGCACGTTCATCGACATCGGCACCGACAACGGAAACGGCCGGCGCCGGCTGATTGTGGCGACCTGCGAGAAGGGGACTGTGGAGGATATCGGCGCTATGAGGGAAATCCAGGCCGAATTGGACGCGGCGCGCGAAGCCAATCCCAATATGCTCGAATATGCCGGCAAACAGGTATGGAAATACCACTATGAAGGGAAGGTTGAAGCCCCGCAGCCGTGGAATATCCGGAGAAGGAAAATATTGGAAAAGAGGGCCAGAATCCGGGTGGGAATTCCGAGAGTACTCGCGTTCTACGCTTATGCCCCGCTTATCAGCTGCTATCTTGAGAGCCTGGGCATTCAGCCGGGCAATATTGTTTATTCGGACTTCACCAGCGAGGAGCTTTTCCGTGTGGGATCAAAGCGCGGGTCCATCGATCCCTGCTACCCGTCAAAACTCGGGCTTGCCCACGTCCACAATCTTCTGTTCGAGAAGCATAAACGCAAACCTCTTGATTTTATTTTTTTCCCGATGTTCGATGTCCTGCGCTCGCCGCTGGTCAATATCCGCGCAAGCAATGCCTGCCCGACAACGGCGCTGACGCCTGAAGTCGTGCGCGCAGCCTACACGAAAGAATCGGACCTTTTTGCTCAAAACGGCGTGGTGTACTTAAATCCGTTGCTGGACATCTCGAAACCGGATCTTCTGGCGCGCCAGCTTTTCGAAGCATGGGGGCCGCATCTGAAACTATCGCGGAAAGAGAACAGAGAGGCGGTCCAGGCCGGCTATGCGGGGCTGAATCGCTATGAAGCCGATATCCGGCAGAAAGCAAGGGACATCATCGATCGTTTGGAAAAGGAAGGGGGCGTGGGCGTGGTATTGCTGGGGCGCCCCTATCACCACGATTCGGGCATCAATCTGGGCATTCCCGAAGAACTGCAGAAGCGCGGCTATCCGGTTTTCTCGCAGGCCACACTCCCCCTGGATGCGGACCTCCAGGACCCGCTGTTCGGCGAAGAGGTCCGCGAGGGCATACTCGAGCACCCGTAGGAGATCGGCGATGTCTGGAAACACTCCTTCTCGGCCAACAGCGCTCTGAAACTCTGGGCGGCAAAATTCACGGCGCGCCATCCGAACCTGATTGCCGTCGAACTCTCCAATTTTAAATGCGGCCATGATGCGCCCATCTACTCCGTGATCGAAAAGATCATCGAGACATCCGGGACGCCCTATTTTGCATTCAAGGATATCGATGAAAACAAGCCGTCCGGATCCATCAAGCTCCGGATCGAAACCATCGATTATTTTCTGCGGCTCTATCATCGCGAGCTGGAAGAAGGATTGAAATAGGACTTCCGCGATCTCCAAGCGGGACCCTTTGGCGCTCTTTGGTGATTAGCCTTCGGCGGGTTTCCGTCGCAAAAATTTGAAAGGCACGGCGCAGAAGCCGCTCCGGAATTGGAGGCGTGGGACTGCCTCGCCGCCAAACTGCCGGTGTCGGCGTGGATTCGTGGGCCCTATCCCGAAAAGCCGGCCAGCGATTCGACGATCGCTCTGCGGCGGACAATCCAGGCGGCGCGAGCTGCGGCTGTCGGCGGTCGCCAGGAAAGGTCCGCCGCGCGCGAGCC
>CAZLHW010000111.1:0-9756 GCA_964559085.1 uncultured Acidobacteriota bacterium
AAAGAGGAGCCGAATTCCCTATGCCTGATTGCTCCGGGCGACGTGGTCTGGAAGTCGGATCTGGAAGTGCTGCGTCAGTTGAAGCAGGACATTGCGCCCGACTATTCGTTCCAGGCTGTCGCTGCAAAATACCTTATTAATACCGTATCCTAACCGTCCGCCGGAACGCAGCGGGATTTGATGAAAACGAATGCTCTCTCCGCAGCGGATTGGCAGGTTCGGTCGGCTGCGGAGGCATGCGTCCGATCGCTTTTGAGCCGGCAATAAAGCGAAGGCAGAATGCATTTTTTCCCGGAAGCGGCGTCATGAAAAAACTTGAGCAATCAACGGTTCTTGTTACCGGAGCCGGGGGCTTCATCGGCAGCCATCTGTGTGAACTGTGCCTCGCCGAAGGGGCCGAGGTGCGTGCTTTTGTGCATTACAACTCCAGAAATCATTGGGGCATGCTGGAGGATCTCGATAAAAAAAGCCTTAAAAATATTCAGGTAATTACGGGCGATCTCCGGGATCCCGAAGCAGTGCGCCGCGCCGTGCGCGGATGCAATCGCGTGTTTCATCTGGGGGCCCTCATCGGAATTCCCTACTCCTATCTGAATCCGGCGGATGTTCTTCAAACGAATGTAATGGGATCGCTGCACGTGTTTCAGGCGTGCCTCGATTCCGGCGTCGAGCGGCTGGTGCAGACATCCACAAGCGAGGTCTACGGGTCCGCGCAATATGTTCCCATGGACGAGAGCCATCCGCTGAATCCGCAGTCTCCTTACGCGGCGACCAAGGTGGGGAGCGATAAACTGGCAGAGAGCTTTTTCCGAACCTACGCACTTCCGGTTGTTCTGGTTCGTCCGTTCAATACCTATGGGCCTCGGCAGTCTCCGCGGGCCGTGATTCCAACCATCATCGTGCAGGCATTGAAGTCGCGCACCGTGCACCTGGGGAGCATCGATACCAAGCGCGATCTGACGTTTGTCAAGGATACCGTGAGAGGTTTTGTTGCTGCTTCGACGGCGCCGAATGTGGAAGGCGAAACGATTCAGCTGGGTTCGCAAAGGGAATATGCGGTTTCCGAACTTGTGGATGCGATCGGCGGCATCCTCGGGCGCGACTTGAAGGTTGTTGCGGATTCCGGTCGGCGGCGCCCGGAGGCGAGCGAGGTTGAACGGCTTTTCGCCTCCAATCGGAAAGCGGCGGAATGCCTGAACTGGAGGCCGAAAGTTGCTCTGAGAGATGGCTTGGAGCGGACGGTGCAGTGGTTCCGGAAACGCGCGGATCAATATAAGGCCGACCTATACCACGTGTGATTATGAGCGCAGATCCCAAGATCGTCATTGTCCTGCCCGCCTATAATGCGGCGCGCACGCTGGAACAAACGTATCTGGACATCCCCAAAGAAAAAATTGCCAAAATAATCCTGGTCGACGATGTCAGCCAGGATCAAACGGTTGAAATCGCGCGATCGCTTGGCTTATCGGTGGTGATTCATATTCAGAATCGCGGCTATGGCGGGAATCAGAAGACGTGCTACATCGAGGCACTCAAGGAGGGCGCCGACGTTGTTGTCATGCTTCATCCGGACCACCAGTACGATTCCAGACTCGTACCCGAGCTTGTCGCTCCTATTTTAAAAGGGGAGGCGGATATGGTGATGGGGTCCCGCATCCTGAACGGCCGGGCTCTTCAGGGGGGCATGCCGTTATGGAAATTCGTGGCCAATCGGATCCTGACGAAAGCCGAGAATATCCTTTACGGCACCGATCTCACGGATTGTCACAGCGGATTTCGCGCCTATAGCCGGAAGTTGCTGACCACCGTCCCCTTTCTATTGAATTCCGACGATTTTGTTTTTGACTCGCAGATGATCGCGCAAGCGGTGCATATGGGATTTAAGATAAAGGAAGTCGCTGTTCAGGCACGATATTTCCCGGAAGCATCCAGCGTCAATTTTCGCGTAAGTACTATTTATGGAATAAAGACCCTCTGTGTGATGCTGCGCTTTTTGATGCAGCGTCTTGGGTTGATTCATTCTCGGATTTTTGAGCGTAAGCTGGCGGATGTCGTCAGCCGGCATCATCACGAAACCATATTTCGCGTATAGCGGGCGCTATTTCCGATGACGCTTCATCCAGGGCTTAAAGCCTTTGCCGAAAGGATACTCCCCCGCCCTGTCCTTGCTTGGCTGGATCCGGTGCAGAATCTGATTGAGTCCGAAGTCCGGCAGGCCGCCGAGAAGGCGGCGGCGGGACACATTGTTCTGGATGCCGGCGCCGGTGAGGCCAGGCACCGGGTTTATTTCAAAAGGGCTCGCTATATTGCGCTGGACGCCGGCTATGGGGACGGCACCTGGGACTATTCCCGGCTCGACATCCGGGGCGATCTGTCCCACATCCCCTTGGTCAGCTATTCCGTTGACTGCATCCTGTGCATGGTAGTGCTGGAGCATACCCGCAATCCGGAACTGGTGCTGCGTGAGTTTGCGCGGATTTTAAAGCCTGAAGGAACGCTGTTGATGGTTGTGCCGTTTCTCTGGGAAGAGCATCAGGCGCCGCACGATTATTTCCGGTTCACGCGATATGGCGTCCGGGCTTTGTTTGAACGGACGCCATTGCGGCTCGATCTTTTGAAGCCGATTGGAGGCTTTTTCTGGGTATGTGCCCGCCGGTCCGTTGGTTTTCTCGGCTTTTTCCAGGGAGGCTGGCGCTGGATATTTTTCTTCCTTCTAGCGCCCTTTTTCGGTTTGCTTGTCCCTTTGCTCTTTTATTTCATGGACAGGCTGGATGCGAAAAAAAACTACACGCTGGGCTTCCAGATACGCGCAAGGAAATCGGATTAGGCGGAATATGAAAGCAGAAAAAGCCGGATTCCTTACAACCTTCCTGCTGACTGCGCTGTTGTGGAGTTTTCATGCGATCTGGCTGAGCCGAGACACTCGGCCCCCGGTATGGGATATGGCGCTTCATCAGACCTACGCTCTGAACTATGCGGAAGGCGTCCCTTCCGCGTTCGGCGACCCCGCGAAACCATGGGAGCGGTCGGGCAATTACCCGCCTTTTGTGCATTGGGTGATCGCGGCAATGTTTTTCCTTTTCCATCCCGGCCCGCACATCGCCGTGCTGGCCAATATCCCGGCTACATTTATTTTGTTAGGGTCGGTTTATGCGCTCGCCAAAGATCTTTCCGATAATAAATCGGCTGGAGTATGGGCGTGCCTGCTGATCGTGTGGACCCCCTACTTGAGCTGGATCTCGCGGGAGACAATTCTGGATTACTGGTTATCCGCATGGTTTGCAGCCGCTCTGGCCGTGTTGTATAAGACTCGGGGATTTCAATCCCGGCGCTGGAGCCTGATGCTGGGAATAATCATGGCCTTGGGACTGCTGACGAAGTGGTTTTTCCTCGGCTTTATTCTGGCTCCTCTGCTCTATGTTTTCTGCAGGAACAGGCTCTGGAAGCATCCCGTGCGATGCGTGCATCTGGCGGATGCTCTCATTATCGCGGGCGTATTTGCCGGATTGTGGTATTTTCCGAACATCCCCCGTCTGGTCCGCTATTTTGGGGAGAATGCCAAGGCCGGCGCCATGGAAGGCGAGCCGCCGGTCCTGTCGTTCCAGTCGCTGATCTATTATTTGCGCCTTCTGGAGGGCTATCAGCTCTGGGCCATTCTCTTTATGCTATTGTGCATAGCCTGCATCGTGGTCTGGAGAAAAGGCCTGATCGGCGACGGGAAATATCTTGCCGTGTCCATCGCAGGCGGATGGCTGATTATGACCCTGCTGCGTACAAAGGATCCACGGTTTACGATGCCTTTGATCGGACCGCTGCTTATTGTTCCCGCAATATGGATCGCATCGTGGGATAAGACGCGCCGGAATCGGATTCTTCAGACGGGGCTGATCGGGCTGGTCAGCTTCCAGATGTATATGGCCAATTTCGGCGTTGATTGGCTGCCCAAGCGGGCCGTTATCCTGAAAGGGTACCAGGGTTCTTTCCGATGGGATTGGAATTTTTTTCTTCAGGATTACTTCGGCATTTTCGGGAAGCCGCGCCGGGAGGACTGGCAGCAGGAAGCGATTCTTAAAAAGATTGCAGAGGATTCTCGAAAGAGAAGAATACAGCCGGTGCTGGCCCTGGTGCCGGATCTGCCGTGGTTCAACCAAGCCAACTTTTCGCTTTACGCCCGGTTTTGCGGCATGGATCTTCGCGTGGATCATTTGAGGTCTGCGTCCGCCGGAATCGAGTCGTTCAAAGGATATAACTACGTTCTGATGACGGAGACGGATCAGGGCATGCCCTGGACAACGGTGGAGAGCAAAGCGCTCAATCAGATAATAGTGGATCATCCCGGCATTTTTCAGCTTGTAGAGCTTTATGTGCTGCCGTCGGGAGACGGCGCGCGATTATATTGCATAGTATGGGATCAGCCTGCGGCGCAATCCTTGGAGTATCAACCGTCCCTGATAAACGGCGACGGAGTCCCGAGGAGCGGAAACGGCGCCGTGACTGCGGGGACGGAATTGTAGCGATGCGTACGCACCGGGGAGTGAACGGAGCCGATCTGGCGATCCTTACGCTGATAGCGGTCGCCTGTGCCATCCCGTTTCTGAACCAGCCGTTTCATATGGATGACAATTTCTATATGGATCTGGCCAGGAATGCTCAAGTCCATCCGTGGTTTCCCACCGACATGGCCTATGTTTTTCAGGGAATCAGCGCGCCGGATCTGGGATCGCATTCGCATCCGCTTTTCCAGGCTTATTTTCTTGCGGCCATCCTGCGCATTTTCGGAGAGGGGCCCGGGAAGGAATGGATCTATCACTCCTTTGCGCTGGTTTTTCCGCTGCTCGCGGTGGTGTCTTTCTACTTTCTCTGCGCTCGTTTTCTCGACCGGCCGTTGTGGCCTTCCGCGCTTTTTGCCTGTTCGCCTCTTCTGCTGGTCATGCAGCATACGCTGATGACGGATGTGCCCATGCTGGCTTTCTGGATGGCGTCTGTGAGTTCTTTTCTCTATGCGATCGATCGCAAAAAGACGCTTTTGTATGTTGTCAGCGGTCTGTTTATGACGGCGGCCATGTTCACAAGCTACCAATCGTTTGCACTGTTGCCTTTGCTGGGATTTTATAATCTTCGCAAAAACGGCGGGAGACGGGGATGGGCGACGCTTCTCCTGGCTCCGGCGCCCGTGGTCTTCTGGTTTCTGCTGAACTGCATCCATTACGAGCGTTTCCTGTTTGGATTTACTCTGGATTATATCGGAACCCGTCAGCCGGTTTCGCTGCATACCCTCGGAGTGAAGCTGTTCTCGATTTCTGCCTATCAGGGGTGGCTGTTTGTTTTCCCCTTTTTTGTTTTTTACCTGCTGGCCCGGCAATTGCGATGGCGCGCCCTGGCCCTGGTTCTTCTGGGAGCGGGGGTTCTGGCACAGCTGGTCGTGCCGGACTATCGCCTGGCAGACAAGTGCATTTTCCTGGTGGGATTTGCTGCAAGCTTTTTCATCGTGCTCGAGATGGCATCCAATGCCTGGATAGCCATCGTGCGCCGGCGAAGCGCTCTCGATTTCGGAATGATCGAGGAGCAGTTTCTGGGATTGTGGTATTTCGGTTTTCTGCTGTTTTCCCTCTTTGCCTTTACCGAAGGTTCCGCGCGCTACATTCTGCCGATGTTGCCGCCCGTTCTTCTATGCTATTGCCGCAGATTGGAAATCTCCGAGATTGCCGAATACCGCCTGCCGGCCCGGTTCCTGAACTCCGCGATGCTGGCCAGCGGCAGTTTGGTGTGCACTCTGGCGTTGGCGCTGGCCCTCTCCCATGCAGACCGGGAATTTGCGCGCATTTATCCGCGCGCCGCCGGAGATATAGCAAAGATTACGGCCGGTCTGGATTCCTATGGCGTGGGCGAATGGGGATTTCGATACTATCTGAGGCACGCGGGGATCCAGTCTTTGCCGGCAGACGAATCTCTGGTTCGTGGAGGCAGCTTTATAGCGATACCCAAACTGGCGGTTCCGTATGATATCGCGTCCGGACTGCGCTCCATGATGATGCCGATTCAGACGTTGCGGTATGATGTTCAAACGCCGCTTCGAGTTCTGGATTGGAAAACTCCGGCGGGATTCTATTCAACGGGATGGGGGATATTGCCGTTTTCTTATTCACGGGAACCCCTGGAAGAGATTGAGGTGTTTCATGTGAATTTTATGGTCGAGCGCCTCCCGTATGCCCGCGTCGAGACCGCTTCCGGCATCCATCCGTGGCCCGGTTATACAAGCATCGGGAACAAAGCGCCCCTGGCGCTGTTGGCAAAGCCGGGAACGCGCCTTGTCTACCCGTTCCCTGTTCGTACGCCGATTCGACTGCAGCTTTTATGCGGTGTGTCTTCTGATTCCTTTAAGATCGGGAATTCCGATTCCTTTATCTTTGACATTCGCCAATTGGATCCGGACGGCAAAGTGCTGTCTGAATCCAACCTCAGTCTGCGACCGGGGCTTCTGGAAGAAGACAGGCGCTGGCATCCGATTTTGCTGACTCTAAGGGAGCCCCGAAACGGCGCATTGGAATTTCGATATTTTAAAACCGGGAAGGATTCTGCCGGTGTGGGGGCGTTTTCGCAGTCTGTTTTGCAGGCTCTCCGCTAAGCGGTACGCCTGGAATGCAAGGAAGAACCGCGGCAGAACCGAGTGATGACGATGACGAACACCAGACTCCAGACCTGTCGATGCAGGTTTCCGGTCAAATACAGGCGGCGGAAGGCGGGACTTCTTTTCTTCCTGGCGGCATCCTTTGTTTGGGGCGCGTGTGTCGAATCCAAACCAGTACCGACAAAGACCGTCGGCGATATCCGTCTGGTCGACAGGCTGCTTCCGGCAGATGCCGCCGCTGCTTCGAATAATGTGAATCGCAATTTCGCCGTTATACGGAAGGGATTGCGCAAAGACACGTTGACCCTGGTGGCGCCTGTATCGGTGCGGGCGACCCTTCCGGATGCTTCCGGTAAAATGATGCTGGAGGGTCTGGCGACTCCGGTTTTTAATATCGGCGACGGGATTGAGATGAATCTTTTTCTAATTCGCGGCGGTGTACGGCGCCCGATCGGCCGCCGCTATTTTGACTCCGGGAGACGGGCCGAAGATCGGGCCTGGATTCCGATTGCCTTTCCTGTGGATCTCCATGCGGGGGACACGCTGGAAATTGATGTTGCCGCAGGGCCGCAGGGCGATCTCGTGGCGGATTGGCTCGCTTTAAGCGAATTGCGTTTAGTGCGCAGGGAAACCGCACCATGAAATTTACAGGGGAACGTTTTATTCCCGGGCAGGGAGGCTGTCAGATCGCCTATGAGCATCTGCATCGCTATTTCTTTGCGCTGCGTTGGGCGGAAGGTTGCACGGTCCTGGATTTGGCCAGCGGAAGCGGTTATGGATCGGCCCTTCTGGCGCGTCGTGCGCGCCACGTCTGGGCTCTGGATCTGGATGCAGAAGCCGTCAGGGACGCCGTCAGGAATTGGCGCCGCCCGAACCTGACCTTTCTGCGCGGGGACGCCCTGCAACTGCCGTTTCAAAACGGTTCGATGGATCTGGTGGTTGCCATGGAAATTCTCGAGCATCTCGAGGAACAGGATTCGTTGATCCGCGAGGCTGCCCGCGTCTGCAGCGCAACGGGAACGGTGTTGGTTTCCACGCCCGATAAAGCAGAGTATTCCGATGCCAGACAGTACAAAAATCCTTTCCACCGGCGGGAACTGTACCGGGATGAATTTATCGGCCTATTAAAGGAACACTTCCCGTTTGTGGACATCGTCGGGCAGCAGATAAGGGCCGGGTCGTTGATTGCGGGCGGATCCCCCGGCTCTTTATGCGAGGTTTTTGAGGAGGCGGCCTGCGGTGCGGACAGAGGCATTTCCCCGCCGATGTATTACCTGGCCGTCTGCAGTCCGAGAGCGCCGCATATACCCGTTCCCTTTCGTTCTTCATTCCTGGATTCCACGGATGGGCTGCTGCTTGAACTGAAACGGGAGATTGCCCGCCTCGGCGAGTGGGGAATTAGCCTGGAAAACATTGTCGGCGAAAGGGACCGGACCATTCGCGATATCCAGTCCCGAATGGAGCAGGAGGTGGACGCGCGCGACCGGAGCATCCGCGACCTTCAGAACAGCTTGGCGCGCGAGGTGTCCTTGCGCGATCAGACGATTCGAAACCTGCAGGAAGAGCTCCGCATTGAGGTGAGCGGCCGCGACGCACGGAACGTCGTCCTGCTTAACCTATTACATTTGAAAGAAAAAGAGTTCGACGAGCGCGGAAAATGGGCGCTTTCTCTGCAAAATGAAGTGGAAAGATTGACACGCAATCAGCAGGCTTTTCTCTATAGAGTTCTGGCTAAAATCGGGTTATTGCCGAAATAGCGTCTTGAAAAAACCGTATTCCGAAGGCGGTCGCATTCATTTGCCGGGACTTATAGATTCGGGTAATGTCTGGGTAAGTTCTTTTTATTGTTGCTAAAAGATATACTTTTTGGGTTGCAGAGTATACTGTCACATGCTAGAGTAAAAACTTTGTCAATGCTGGCGTAGCTCAGCTGGTAGAGCAGCTGATTTGTAATCAGCGGGTCGGGGGTTCAAATCCTCTCGCCAGCTCCAGTATAAAAAGGATGTAAGGCAATAATTTAGCTTGGGATAGGCGGGCCCCGGATTTCGGCGATTGATCCGCTTTGTTTTTTTTGAGTCGATTCCGGCTCATCTGTAAGCTTTCTGAACTCCATTTTTGCGGATGACCATAGCGTTGCAGAAAGTTGCCTTGCCTTAGGTTTATTTGGAGAGGTGGTCGAGCGGTTAATGGCACTGGGCTGTAAACCCAGCGTGCTTCGGCACTACGGAGGTTCGAATCCTCCCCTCTCCACCAGCCTTCGCCAAAGCTCCGGCCGGCAAGCCGGAGCTTCAGCGAAGACTGCCCGCCGAAGCCTTGGCGAAGGCGGACAATAGTTTTGAGCGGGAGTAACTCAGTTGGCAGAGTCATAGCCTTCCAAGCTATTGGTCGCGGGTTCGAGTCCCGTCTCCCGCTCCAGCCTCCGCTAAAGCTCCGGTCGGCTGTCCAACCGAAGCTTCAGCGGAGGCTGGCTAGCCGGAATGATGCCGGAAGGACTTGTCCGCCGAAGCGGAGCGAAGGCGGATACCCAGCCCACGTAGCTCAGTCGGTAGAGCGCGTCCTTGGTAAGGACGAGGTCACCAGTTCAATCCTGGTCGAGGGCTCAAGTAGAGCAGCACGATCCTTGGACGGGACGAGGTTCGGTCCTGGCCGAGGAAGCTCAGGCGGCAGCAGAGGAAGGACGAAGCCATGAATCGCAGCATCATTGCGCTCGAGTGCACCGTCTGCAAGGAGCGCAACTACTCCACGACCAAGAACAAGCGCACGATGCCGGACAAGCTCGTGCTCTCCAAGTACTGCAAGCGCTGCCGCAAGCACACCGAGCACAAGGAGACCAAGTAGCCTCTCCTGGGGCTCGCCGGCGGCGGCGCTCGTGGAGAGACACCAGTCGCGGCCTCCTGGGCAGCTTGCGAGGAGGCCGTGGGAATAGGCCAGTAGCTCGAACTGGTAGAGCGGCGGTCTCCAAAACCGCAGGTTGGGGGTTCGAATCCCTCCTGGCCTGCACGCTTCCGGGAAGCCCCTCGACCTCCCTCCTGAACTCCTGGTCGGCGACGCGAGGCCGACGACGGGGCGAAGGCGGGAGGTGATCGGGGCTTTGCGGCGTTTCATCAGGCGGTGGTCGCGGGCAGGCG
>CAZLHW010000112.1:0-9743 GCA_964559085.1 uncultured Acidobacteriota bacterium
AAATGACAAAGAGGTGAGGCCGGGGGATCAGGGAGAAATCATCATCCGCGGCCCCAATATCATGAAAGGGTATTTCGCGCAGCCCGAGGAGACTGCAATGGCTTTGCGAAACGGGTGGCTGCATTCCGGCGATGTGGGCCGGTTCGATGAAGAGGGGTATCTCTATATCGTCGACCGGATCAAGGACATCATCATCACGGGCGGAGAAAACGTCTACCCGAAGGAGGTGGAAGACCTTCTCCATCAGCATCCGGCAGTGAATGAATGCGGTGTCGTCGGCCTCCCTCACGCGGAATATGGGGAAGCGGTCACCGCTTTCGTCTCGCTGAAACCGGGCGCCGAAGCCGCGGAGAGCGATTTGATCGCTTTCTGCAAGGAACGCATGGCCCGCTATAAGGTGCCCAAAACCATCCGCTTTGTGAAAGATCTCCCCAAGACGCCGCAGGGAAAAATTCTTCGGCGGGAATTAAGGAAATTTGTGAACTAAATCCCCTGTAAAACGTTCTAACCCACGACGGATACAGCGGAGAAAATCAAGGGAGTTTGAATGGCTCGCGAATTCCGTGTCGGGGAGTGGCTGGTAGAACCCAATCTGAATTGCATCTCGCGTCGGGGGCAGAAAGTAGCCGTCGAGCCCAAGGTGCTTGAGGTGCTTGCCTATCTCGCGGATTATCCCGGAGAGGTTCTTTCAAAGGATCAGATTATCCAAGCGGTATGGCCCGATACGTTTGTCGGCACCGAGGTCTTGCGGTATTCCATCACGGAACTGCGCAAAGCCTTCAAGGATGACGCGAAAAATCCGAAGATTATCCAGACCATCGCGCGCAAAGGCTATCGTCTGATCGCCGAAGTCTCGAAAAGAGCGCCGGCGATGGAGCCGCGCGGCTCCGTCGCGGTGCTGGCATTCACCGACATCAGTTCCACCAAAGACCAGGAATATTTCTGCGACGGCATTTCGGAGGAAATCATCAGCAACCTCCTGCGCATCAAGGGGCTGCGCGTATCTTCCCGCACGTCCTCCTTTGCCTTCAAGGGGAAAGCCGAAGACATCCGCTCCATCGGCAGAAAGCTGGGCGTCGCCGCCGTTCTCGAGGGGAGCGTCCGCAAGGCCGAAGGGAGGCTGCGCATCACGGCGCAGCTGATCAATGTTGAAGACGGATGCAGTCTCTGGTCGGAACGCTACGACCGCGAGCTGAAAGATATTTTTGCAATTCAGGACGAAATCGCCCGCAGCATCGCGGCAACGCTCAAAATTGCGCTGACGCCGCGCGAGAACAGCGTTCTTGGAAAGGCGCCGACGACAGATCTCGAGGCGTATGACTATTATCTGCGCGGCAGGCAGTTTTACTATCAGTACAAAAACAGGAGCATGGAATTTGCCCTGAAGCTGTTCGCCCGGGCGATCGAACTCGATCCGACCTATGTGCGAGCCTACGCCGCGAGCGCGGACTGCCATTCATTTCTTTTCATGCACGCGGGCAGCAGGAATACCGATCTGGACCAGGCGGATTTCATGAGCCGCAGGGCCCTGGAGCTGGATATGGACGCCGCGGAAGCGCACGCCTCCCGCGGCGTGGCCTGTTCGTTGAGGCATAATTACGGAGAGGCCGAGTCGGAATTCGAAAAAGCCATCCACCTGGATCCGACATTATTCGAAGCCTTCTACTTTTACGCCAGAGCCTGCTTTGAACAGGGCAAGCGGGAAAAGGCGATTCTGCTGTACGAAAAATCCATTGAGCTCAATCCGCAGGACTACCAGGCGCCCCTGCTGGTTGCACAGATCTATTCCGACCTTGGAGAGGAAGAAAAAGCCGCCGCCTCGCGGAGACGCGGGGTGAAGGCCGTCGACGCTCAAATAAAGCTCCATCGCGACGACCCGCGAGCCTTGTATATGGGCGCCAACGGGCTGGGGGCGCTGGGCGAATTGGAACAGGGCCTCGATTGGGCCAATCAGGCCGTCGCAATCGACGGCCACGATCCCATGGTCCTCTACAACGCAGCCTGCGTCCAGTCTCTGGCGGGGCGCTACGAGGACGCGCTCCGCTCGCTTGAAAAATCGGTGCAATGCGGCATGATGCATTTGAATTGGCTTGTGCACGACAGCAACCTCGATCCTCTGCGCCGGTTCCCCCGCTACAAGCAGCTCGTCAAACACATGCAGGGCTCTTAGCCATCAGCCGCCGGCCGTAACGCCGACGCCTCCCGTCTAAACACACAAATATAAGATATTTTCTATTCTCCGGTGATTGCGCCGGGATAAAGTGCTTACGGCCAAACACCCGCGGCGCCGCCTCAGCAATTCCTCACAAATTCCTCACAACCGCCTTTGCCCTCCCGACCGTACTCATACTGTGTACAGAGCGGAAGCCCCAATAGCCCGGAGGGGGCGTTGGAGCCGCGCCGCAAAACCAAACGGAGGATTTATGAAAAAGATTCGGGTACTTCTCAGCCTCGCAATCGCCATCGCATCGATGGCCGCTTTATCCTTTGCCGGCGCTGGAATAGGGATGCGCATCCATGTCCCCTTTGATTTCTATCTTGAAGATCAATTGCTGCCGACCGGCGATTACAGCTTTCAAATGGATTCAGGCAACCACGCGACGGGGGCGCACCTGGTCGTGTGGGCAAAAAATGGAGCCTGCGGCAAGATGCTCTTCACCATTCCAGGAACGCCCGATAATGCAGGACTGAATGAACTGACCTTCAATAAATATGGCGACAAGTATTTCCTGTCGACCGTATCCATCGGGGAGCACAAGGCTATCGTCAAAGTATTCAAGCACGAAAAAGAGCTGCGGAGCCTGCTGAACAGCAATCCGGACCCGATCCGCATTGCGCGGAAATAGTCTGCCGCTGCCGGACGCGACCGCGCGGTCGCCGATATTGTTGCTGTCTTGAGAGGCCTGCGGGGCGTAAAATCCCGACGCAGGCCGGATCGGAGAAGTCCGAAGCCGAGTTCAAAACACAGAACAGTCGGAAAGGAAATCAGATGGATCGCGTCAAAGGGAAAGTAGCGGTCGTAACGGGGGGAGGAAGCGGCATGGGCAGAGCGGAAGCGCTGCTGCTCGCTGCGGAAGGAGCAAACGTCGTCGTCACGGATATAAACGAATCCGCCGCCGCAAATGTGGCGGCGGAAATCACCCATCGGGGAGGAAGGGCCCTGTCCTCCAGACAGGATGTAGCCAGCGAGGAGGATTGGAACCGTGTCATTCAAAAAACGCTTGAGGAATTCGGCCGGCTGGATGTTCTCGTAAACAATGCCGGCGTGATTTTCTACAAGAAGATTGAAGACACATCGCTGGCCGAGTGGCGCCATTTGATGAGCATCAACCTGGACGGTGTTTTTCTCGGCACCCGAATTGCCATAGCAACGATGAAGAAAAGCGGGGGCGGGTCCATCATCAATATCGCTTCCGTCGCCGGCATGATCGCGAATCCGGACGCCGCAGCCTATCATGCGAGCAAGGGCGGCGTCCGATCGCTTTCGAAGGCAGCGGCAATCGAGTGCTCCCAGGCCGGATACGGATACAACATCCGCGTCAATTCCATTTATCCGGGGGTGATCAATACCGCAATGGCAGAGGAACTGAAGAACGATGAAGCCAAGCATAAAGCGGCCCTGAGCTGGCACGCGATGGGGCGATTTGGCGAACCGGAAGACGTAGCCTACGGGGTTCTTTACCTTGCCTCGGATGAATCCAGGTTCCTCACGGGGTCGGAGCTGGTGATTGACGGAGGTCTTACCGCACACTAGGATGCCCGCAAGGAGCGCCCTTTTAGCGTTCTTCGCAGTTTAGCGGTTGGGACCTTTCACCCTCAAAGGCGCAAAGAACGCCAAAAAGCTCGACGGGATCCCGACGATACTTTTGCTTCAAGCCGCTACCGCACTCTGAATTGCGTGATTCCAAGCGAGTGCGCAAGCTTCCGGCAGGATTCGATCTCTTCGTCTTCAAGGACGGCTCCGACGACGCTGGCCTGAACACTTTTGAAATGCTCGGGCGCGCGTGACGCAAAATCGATCATCGCCTCCCACGCCAGATCTTCCGGAGCGCCGCAGCCCGCCGGGCTGGGGTAGGTTCCGGGATCAGGCCGGCACAGTTCAACATAGCGCCGGCGGTCGGGCGCATTCAGAGATACCGACACATGGTCTACTGCCTCGGCCAATTCAACCAACACATCGCGGCCGTGAATCAGGCAGGCATGCCCATTGGTGTTGAGGCGGATGGTTGCCCCCCCGCTTCGCAGCCAGGATGCGGCCTGCCGGATCAGGCTCAGGCGGAAGGTCGGTTCTCCGTACCCGCACCAGACAATTTCCCGAAAACGCTCCAGGGATCCGCGGGCCAGTACGGCGGACTGCAGCTTTTCAAAATCCGGCTCTTCCCCGCCCCATAGAACGGCGCCTCCCAATCCCTGCGTCCCGTTCCGTATACAGAAAGAGCACCGGTTCGTGCACCGGTTGGTGACGTTTAGATAAAGCCTGCCGGCATCCCCGTATATATAAGCGTATTCCATAGGCTTGGTCGCGGATATCCCGGGATAGAAAATCTGCCGGTGTTCATTTCCATCCTTCTTCGCGTTCCTTGCGTCTTGGGGGTTCGCCGAATTGGCCGCCGGGCAGCAAAGGGCGCGAAGAATCGAAACCAACGTGTATCGGCGAATGATTGGTTACAGCCCGCCGGCTTCCAGTCCGGAGCGGATTCACGGCAGGCGGCTAATCACCGGCCTACTTCACCAGGACGGCGCTCCACGCGGTTTCCGCGGCCCCGGATTTGACAGTGCCGGAAATTGCGTCGCCGTTCACCCGGCCGGTGTATTCCGCATTCCCCGCGCTGAAGGTAATGCGATCGCCGTAGAGTTTGCCCGTTACCGGGGTTTCTTTCCCATCCAGGGAAAGGGTTCCGGAAATTTTCTGAAATTTCTGGCTGAGCGTCAGCTCTCCTTTTGAAAGCCTCCACTTGCCTTCCACTTTGGCCGGAACGATCCACAGATAAGCCGTACACCAGGTTTCGCATGCGTCTTCGGCGGTGACCGTATCGTCGGCTTCCCAGTCCTCCATGGTAAAGCTGTTCGATACGATGCGCGTACCCGGTTTTAAATTAAGGAGCCTGGGGCGCAGCTTCATGTTGATGTCGGGCAACAGAAACATGGTGATGACGGATGCTCCGGAAAAATCGCTCTCAAACAAATCCGCTTTTACAAAGGTGGCTTTCTCGCTGACCCCTTCGGCGGCGGCCCTGCGTTTGGACAATTCCACCATATCGGGATTATATTCAATGCCCAGCGCCGTGGCCCCGCGCTTGGCCGCGGCAATCACTGTGCGGCCGTCTCCCGAGCCCAAGTCTATCAGGTAATCCTGGGGCGTGACCTTGTCAAAATCGAGCATTTTGGCGACCAGACTTTCACTGGTCGGCACCCAGACGACGTCTTTGCCCAGCTGTCCAACCTGCGGCTGATATTCCTCCTGTTTCTGCTCCTGCCCATAGGCGGGGAGAAAGGCGGACAATGCCAGCAACACCAAAGCTGAAAAAAACCGGCCGAACGAGAAAGAACCTCTCATAGTGCGCTCCTCTGTAAAATTTGAATGCAGAATTGGGATAAGGACTCCCGCCGAAACAGGCGTCTCCAGGATTTACGCCTGACCTTGATCCGGCATTTCATCAAAGGTCGTGATTATAATCCCGCCCGTATCAAAGACACGAGCAAATAACAGTGTTTCTCCCAAAATCACATCGGGATCGGGGTTGAAAAGCATTTGAACATCCGTCGCGGCGGCGAGCGTGCCCGCGAAATGATTGAATGGCGTCTCCCCCCCTGCTTTTGCTAAGCTTGGCGCAAACGACAGGAGGTGCATCCATGATTAGCAGCTTTGCGGGTCTGCTATTCGCACTGAACATGACCATGCCCGTTCCCTGCGAAGGTTTGAAAGAACTCTCCTTTCCCGACGCAAAGATCACAATCGCCGAACTTGTTCCCGCGGGACCTTTCAACCAGGGCGGCCGGATGCCGCAGGGAGGACCGGCGCAGAATCCGCTGACGCTTCCGGCCTATTGCCGAGTCGCCGCCGTTCTGACGCCTTCATCGGACTCCAACATTGAAATGGAACTTTGGATGCCGATCGAAAACTGGAACGGAAAATTTCAAGCCGTCGGCAACGGCGGTTTCGCCGGGATGATCAGTTATCCGGCAATGGCAATGGCGCTGCAGGAAGGCTATGCCACCGCCTCCACGGACACCGGGCATAAAGGGGGGAATGCTCTGTTCGGCATCGGACATCCGGAGAAAATCATAGATTATGCCTATCGCTCCGTTCATGAAATGGCGGTCAAATCAAAGGCCATACTCGGCGCTTTCTACGGTCAGAGCCCAAGGTTGTCTTATTGGAACGGGTGCTCGACAGGGGGCCGGCAGGGACTGATGGAAGCCCAGCGCTACCCGGAGGACTTTGACGGCATCGTGGCAGGCGCTCCGGCGAACTATCACAGCCACCTGCATGCCTCGGACCTGGCGATATCGCTCCCGCACATGAAGAATCCCGATGCCGGCGTGCCGGACTCCAAGCTGGCTCTGCTGAACCAGGCAGTAGTCGCAGAATGCGACGGGCTCGACGGAGTCAAGGACGGGTTGCTTGAAGATCCCACGCGGTGCCGATTTGATCCGGCGTCGCTTCTATGCAGCGGGGCCGAAACGGATAAGTGCCTCACCGCGCTTCAGCTCGAATCGGTAAAAAGAGTCTACGCCCCCGCGAAGATGAAAAACGGCGATGTGATATTTCCGGGCAAGGCGATGGGAAGCGAGCTGGGCTGGAGCATGATTTTCGGCAAGCAGCCGTCGCCGGTTTCCATGGGCACCTTCCAGCTGACATACCAGGATGCAAACTGGGACTGGCGGACATTTGAAACGGATCGCGACACGGCACTGGCGGACCAAAAAACCGGGTTCATAAATGCGATCGATCCCGCTCGGAAAAAATTCAGAGACCGAGGCGGCACGCGTCTGCGGTACCACGGATGGAATGACGCCGGCATCTCCCCGGAGAATACGATCAATTATTACTCCAGCGTGTTGAAAACCCTGGGCCCCGGTCAGGACAACTGGCTGCGTCTTTTCATGATGCCGGGGGTCGGGCATTGCAGCGGCGGCGTCGGCCCCAGTCAGGCGAATTTTATGAGCGCCATGGAACGCTGGCGGGAAGCCGGCGAGGCTCCCGAACACATCACCGCTTATCGAGTAACCGGCAACCGGGTGGATAGGACACGCCCGCTTTGCCCCTATCCAAAGGTAGCGCGCTATAAAGGCATCGGCAGCATTAATGATGCGGCGAATTTCGTCTGCGAAGAGCCGAAGAAAAATTAGCCGCGAATCGGCACGTTTTAACAAAGCCGCCAGGAATTCATCGGAATCGATAGCGCCGTCGGGGTCGCCATCGAGATTGGATTTCGGCTTATGCAGCAAATCGAAAGAAAAATCGATTGCGATATCGCCGGCAATTCCGATCAATCCTATTCAGTCGCCGCCCAAGCAGCGCGGATGGAAAACTATGAAAAATGAATGTTTGAAAGGCAAGTGTGCCATTGTCACAGGCGCCCGGCGAGGCATCGGCAAAGCGATAGCCCTGGCATTCGCGGCCGCCGGCGCCAATGTGGCGGTATGCGACATCGCCACGGAGGACGGGTTGCTTGAGAAAACAAGAAGCGAAATCGAAGCATCCGGCGCCCGTGCGATCGCGTTTGCGGCCGATATTTCCCGGTGCGCGGATGCGGAGCAAATGGCGAAACGCACGGTGGATGTTTACGGCAGAATCGATGTTCTGGTTAATTGCGCCGGAGTCTGGATTCCGGGCCAATCGCTGGTCGAATGCAGCGAAGAGAACTGGGACATAGTTATCGACACAAATCTCAAGGGGACCTGGCTCTGCTGTCGGGCAGTCGGAAAGGTGATGCTGGAGCAGCGGAGCGGCAGCATCATCAATATATCCTCGCAGGTGGGGATCACGCCCGGAGCCGGAAGCGGCGCGTATTCGATCTCCAAAGCGGGCATCCTTATGATGACGCGGCAGCTTGCGCAGGAACTGGCCCCATTCGGAATCCGGGCGAACGCGCTGGCGCCCGGCATCGTCAAAACCGATTTTAATTCGGCTTTCTGGAAAGAGCCGGAAGCAGAAAAGCAGACGGCCTCCCTGGTGCCGTTGAAACGCCTGGCCGAACCGGAGGAGGTCGCGCGCGCCGCCGTTTTTCTGGCCTCCGACGACGCCGGTTATATTACCGGCGAAGTGCTTGCCCTTAATGGCGGCTGGGCCCCCTCCAGCAGCCTGTAGTCGCCGGTTGCCTGCAGCAAAGGATCTGCCGGCGTTTATTTGCGCTTCAGCCAATGTGCACCGGGAGGGTGTCCGAGAATTAGGACCCCTTGCGCGCGACATTTCCTAATTCTCGGACGCGCTCCCGGCAATTCAACTGTTATAGCCCCTCAGTCGCTCGTCAAAACCATCTGCTACAGGCCGAGACGCCGGCAGAGCTCCACAACGCGGGAGCCGAGAAGACGGGCTTCGTCCATAGCCGACATATCGATGCCGCCGCCCACGCCTTTCAATACATCGCCGGGTTCTCTCCCATAGCCGATGGCGCCGCCGGCGACGATCATGCCTTGAGCAATGCAAAAGGAATTCAGCAGGGACCGCGCTTGAACGGCGCCGACTCTTCTGGTGACGACCAGGACTCCTGCCACCTTATCCTTGAGGGCGCGGCGCTGGAGCAACGCAAACGTTCGATCCATCGCCGCCTTCATTTGAGCGCTGACGCTTCCGAAATAGACGGGACTCGCGAATACGACGGCCTGCGCCCGATCCATCAGGGCGTACAGTTCCTGCATATCATCCTTGACTACGCAGGCGCCCTCCCGGAAGCACGCCCCGCAAGCATCACATGGAGCGATCCGCTTTTCGGACAGGAGAAACATTTCCGTTTCGCAGCCCGCCTGCGCGGCTGTTTTTAAAACCTCCTTTACCAGTATCTCGGTATTGCCGTTTTTGCGCGGGCTGCCGACTATGCCCAAAACTTTCATTGGAACCTCCTTATCAATTGTGCTGTCGTGGGTCGGTTCCGGTATTCTATCCGCAGCCAATCCAAACGGCATTATCGATTTTGCTTTCTTAAGCGCTTTTCGGGGACTCTCGCCTCCATGGGATACATGGGATTGGCCAGAGTCCACCATCCGGGCCGGGGATCCCGTGCAAATTCCATCCGGAAGATGTACTTGATGGATTTGTAACCCAAGTCGTAGGGCGCAATCAGCCTGAGAGGCGCTCCGTGATCCTCCGGCAGAGGATCCCCGTTCATTGTAAGAGCGAAGATTATGTATCTCTTCGGATCGAGCAGTTCGCCGAGCGGAAAGGACTCGATGTAATGCGCCTGGCCTCCCGGCGCAGAACTCGTTGTGCCGAAGGAGTGAAAAATTACATGCGTGGCCTGCGGCTTGGGTTCCACGAGACTCAGGATCTCCCGGAACCGAAATCCTCCCCACCGGATATCCTGAACAGACCACCCCTCAACGCAATGGAAGTCGGAAACCTGTTCGCTCTGCGGCAGCGACTGAAGATCCCGGTAGGAGAAGCTCTTATTTTCTTTTACCAGCCCGTCTATTTGCAGACGACAGTCCTCCGGCTTGCGCTCCTTCCATTCAATCCTACCGGTATTAACGTTAAACCGGAATGAGCCTTTTTCCACAGTTCTAACAAACAGGCTATTTAC
>CAZLHW010000113.1:0-4660 GCA_964559085.1 uncultured Acidobacteriota bacterium
GGCAGAAAAAAGCCGGGCCCGGGCTGCCGGCTATGGATTCTGCATCAGCTCGATAAATTTAAGCGCCGCCGGGCTGAGAGGCTCATTTTTCCTGGCAATGATGCCCAAAGGGCGATAAAAGCTTTTACCGGCAAGGTTGACCTGAACCAGGGCGCCGTTCTGCACCTCTTTCTGCACCGTAAGCAGAGGAACGATGGAAATACCGGCCCCGATTTCCACGCTGCGTTTAATGGTCTCGATATTGTCGAATTCCATCACGACGTGTACCCGGACCCGGTTCGCCTTAAATATTTTATCCAAAGCGCGCTGGCTGGCGATTTGCTTCTCGAACGCCACATAGTCCTGCCCATCGAGCTTGCGGATATCAATACTATGCCGTTTCGCAAAGGGATGATCCGGAGCACAGATGAGAACCAGCTTATCCGCGGGAAGCGGAATGATGCGGAGTCCCTTGCGCCGTTCCGGATAAGTCACAATCCCGAGATCCACCACGCCTTTCAGGCAATCTTCGTACACGCGGGAACCCTTGGTGTATTCCACGTGCAGATTTACTTTGGGATAAATTCGCAGAAAGGTCTTAACAACCTTCGAAATCTCATAAAGCCCCACACTATAAATGGCTGCAATCCGGACTCTTCCCGTCATATCCGGGTTGATGGATTTCAACTCCAGCTGCATATTCTCAAAGCTGTCGAGAATTGCGCGGGACCGCTCATAAAAAATCCGGCCCGCCGGAGTGGGAACAACCATTTTGCCGTTGCGGCGCAAAAGCTGCGTATTATAACGGGATTCCAGGTTTTTGACCTGCTGGCTTACCGCAGATTGAGTGATGGAATTTCGCACCGCAGCGCGGGAAAAGCTTCTGCTTTCCACCAGATCACAAAAAACTTTAAGAGTCTCTATTTGCATGTGAGCTCCGGTCTCCTTGGACACGCTCCCTGGAACCGTTTTGCGACAATTGCGGCTCCGGTACGCCCCGATAATGGTTGAGATAGCGCGCCAGAACGAAAAAAAGATCCGAAAGGCGGTTCATATAGCAAAGAACTCGCGGAGGAACGTTCCGGGTTCGAGACACTGCAACACAACGGCGCTCGACACGCCGGGCAATGGCCCGGGCTAAGTGCATTTCCGCAGCCTCCCGCACTCCTCCAGGCAAAAGGAAGCTCCGCAAAGGCTCCAGCTCTTTTTCCAGCGCGTCAATCTCTCTTTCAAGACCCTTCACTTTCTCATCATCGATGCAGCCGCCTTTCGGAGCGGTCCCTTCCGGAGTCATGATCTCGGCGCCCACGCCAAACAGGTCGTTTTGAATGAGCGCAAGCACCCTATCGACCCTTTCCGGAATGGCGCCGCTGCGGACGACGCCTATCATGGCGTTGAGTTCATCAAGCTGCCCGCAGGCCTCTATTAGGAGAGAATCCTTATTGATGCGCCCTCCTCCGACCCGTCCTGTGGTTCCATCATCTCCTGTCCTGGTATAAATTCTGGCCACTTGTTTCCTCCGCCGGCAGTATTGTTCAACCGTTGATATCCATCGGGCGGGATTGTTCGCGTATCCCTGTTCGTTTAATGCGATTTTACATATAAAAATGAGGATATTTGGAAAAAAGTGCGGGGAAAAAGCGGATGATTGAAGAATTCTTTTCAGTCCCTTGAAGGCCGGAATCAGGAAAAGGCTCTCAATGAATAAGAAAACTGGAACGTTTCAGAGCAATCGGTATCAGGCCGTTTTCTTCTCCTTACATGAAATGCAGACAGAGGTCCACGGAACAGCGTTGAGGCGCGCCAGAGTGATCTCTTCTTCACAGATCGTGCAGATTCCATAGGTCCCGTTATCGATCCGTTCTATGGCCGCTTCAATGGCTCGCAGGAGTTTGGCGTCTATTTGAAGCAGGCGCAGGTTTACATGCACTTCATTATCATCACTCGCCTGGTCGACAAAATCGCCGTGTCGGGTATCCTCCATATTCTCCCAGTGGGCTTTGTTGCCCGTTGCATTCACAATGGCGTCACGCTTCTGCTCAAGGGCCTTTTTGAACCTCTTGAGGTCTCTTTTATTCATGGGAACAACCTCTGATCAAAAATGCAAACTATAGATCAAAATTGCTTTCATGTAAACTGTAATCGCCTCCCGGAAGTCAGGCATTATTACGCTTTAGAGAACTCAGGCGTTCCCTCAAGTTCAAAGATTTTTCGAAGACGGCAAGCAAGTATTTCCGCCGGGGCTATTTTTTAAACGTCAGTTCATAGGCGGGGACAATTTGCAGTGGATTATAGGACATTTTTGCTTTGCGCAGTCCCGGATCTCCGAGATCCTCCTCCCGGTTGATAAACTCAAATCCTTGACTATCTATAACCTTTGCCGTTTCCCAGTTGACGACCTGGTATAAACCTTTATAGCTGCGCAGGGCCCGCTCAAAATGAACCGCGACAGTGGCGGGACCGATCGCTTCATAAATGGAAAAAGCAACCGCCCGGCCTTCCACTGAAACAATTAAGCCCCTTTGATTGAACAAATCGAAGTGCCGCAATGTGCACTCCAGGGCAGACCATTCGCGGGCAAGCATCCTCTCCATTCTGGGGCGCTCTTCCTTCAGAATCGTAGCAAGCACGAGGAAGCAGTCCTTGGTCCGAGCCGATGTCAGATCCTGGATAGACCAGGCGTAGAGATTCGACGCCTGGGATAGAAGATTGCGCTTCTTTGCGTACTTGCGGCCGGCCAGATTTGCCAGATCCTTGGCCCTGTAAAGGTAATTGGAGCCGGCGCGATCTTCCTCAACGGCAAAATATTTCACAAAGTCCGAGTTTTCCTGAAGGAACCGGGCACAGACGCCGCTGATCTTCAAGGGATGGGGTAAATCCCCTGCAGACTTCAGGAGCTTTTGGGCCAATTCAGGAGAAAATCGCCCTATCGGCTGCAGAAGGCGGGGATAGACATCGGTGTCCAGGGCACAGGAAATGAGCAGCGTTTCCGGTTCCGCGAATGCCCACCCGTAGTGGAAGAAGGGGTGCCAGGCTGCCAGTGTCGCAAAGGTATACCCGCTGAGCGGTTGTGGATATCGCCGAAGAAAGTCTGTCAGAATATTGAGGTCGTCCAGCCGTATTGCCGAGAATTCAAAGCCCAAGAAAGAATGTAAATTCATTATCGCTTGCCGTAAAGCATTGGCTGATAACCTACCAGGGGCCCGTATCCAAGTTCTTCGTAAAACTCCTGGGTCCCCGGTTCGGCAATCAAGCCAATCCAGCCTATCTTCCGATCGACGCAGAACTGGGTCAGGCGCCGGATCATTTCACTGCCGATGCCCTGTCCGCGGTGCGATTTAAGAACCACTACATCCTGAATGTATGCGTCGCTGCATCCATCCGAAATGACACGCGCCATTCCGATAATGCGCCCTTCAAGCGAACGGGCCACCATAAAACAAAAGCTGCCCTTGATCATCCCCGGGATCACATCACGGGATTCGGGATTCTCCTGCCACCAATCGCCTGCCTTATAAAGCTCCACAATCTCCTCAACAGGCGCTGCCTTTACGATTTCATATTCTACCCTCATAGAGTGTCCTTTCCGGATCCGTCAGGATGGGGGGGAAAAATCATAAGAGGCACATTCAGGCTGGATGGGATAGGAGGCCGGCCCTTGGATCCTTCGGCGCATATGCCCGGTTCCGGAAAAGCGTCCGTCAAAAAGGAAGGCTTTCGCCGATTCCCGATTCCACCGCCTTCTCGTAAACACGCGCGGCAAGAGCGACATCTTCCAGCGCTATTCCCTGCGATTCAAACAGTGTGATCTCGCTCTCATCCTCCCGCCCCGGAAAGTCGCCCACTACAACAAGGCCCAATTCCCGGGCGTCTTCCCAGTAAAAAGCTTCTTCCCTTGCCGCGCAGGCAAGGTCGCCGCATTCCAGCATCGCCTGCTCACAGGAATCCACTACAACACAGGCGCTCTTCCGCACGGCTTCGACATCGATTTCCTGCTTCGAGAGGAAGTTTGAGCCCACGGCATTTATATGCGTGCCTTTCGAAAGCCACTCTCCTTTGAGAACCGGTTCCTTGGAATCCGTAGCGGTAACCACGATGTCCATTTCTCTGACGGCCGCTTCGGCGGTTGCGGCGGCCTGAACACCGATTCCCACCAATGCGGCCCCTGCAGTTCCGAATGCAGGGCGGTATGCCGCGTCTCTAGCATCGGCGGTGAGTGCTTGACTCGGACGGACGGCGCAAATTGCCTGAACCTGAGCCCGCGCCTGGAAGCCCGTTCCCAGTATTCCCAATCGCGCGGATTGCTCCCGCGCCATATACCGGGTTGCTATTGCAGATGCGGCTCCAGTCCTCAGCTGTCCAAGCTTGTTCGCTTCGATTACGGCTGCAAGCTCGCCATCCCCTTTGTATAGGAGAACCACAAATCGAAAAAGTCCGTCAACGGTTGTATAGCTCTTGAGCCCGGCATATTTTAAGGTCGGCAACGACGCGCTCATTACGTGAAGCAATCCCTGGCCGGTCCGGCACCGGCGTCGCGGAGCATTGTCGACGCTCTGCTCGCCCTGAAGCTTAAACGCCAGCTCCACAGCTTCAATAGCCAAATCCATGGTAGCCAGACTTGCTACGTCCGATTCCCTCAAAAAAATTGCCATACATCCCCCCGCGTCGGTTGCCTGAATAT
>CAZLHW010000113.1:4670-9705 GCA_964559085.1 uncultured Acidobacteriota bacterium
TTTTAATAAGAGCATAAATTTCTTCTGCTTTCTTTTCAGCCTCCAATATACTTTAGGCCTATTCCAGCGCCAAGCCCGAAAATCCATGGCAATGCCGGAGCGCGTTTCCACTCAGCCTTGCAGGAGAACCCGAAAGCGCCCCGGCGCGCCTTTATCCCTTTGTTCCATCATCCCCACTAATGGTAGACTGCCGCATGCTGCATCAGCAGCCATGGCAAGTGGATATGCAAATAAGAAAATACCTGTTCCTGGGCCTCACGGTAGTTCTGATCATCGTCTTCACCAATTTGATGATACGGGGCTGTCGGCTGGAAGAAGAGCATGCGAAACAGATGGTTGAGAGGGTTGAAGAGGCAAAGCCGTCGCCGACGCGAGTCATCCATCCGACCGATCTCAAGATTCGTCTGTCAAAAATGGAACCGCAGCCGGATCACGCCGGAGAAAAACGATCCATCGTCATGAGGCATGAGGTGGAAATTTATAATGGCGGGACTTTGGCCTATAAGGGCATCCAGTTAAAGTTCGCTTATTTCACCCGATCCGGAAAAAAACTGGGCACCAGAACCTATTTTGTCGAGAAATCCATACCGGCCGCCTCCTCGCTGCGGCTGGCGGATCTTCGCATTGACAATATCCCGGCCGAGGCAGCCGGACTGGAAACTGCAATTGCATTTGCAGATATCGCATCTTCCAATACAGCTGAAGAATGACGGTTCATTGGCTCCGACAACCAACTCAGAAGCTAAACCCAGTTTTGAGATAGCCTTGGCGAGAATTGACACCGGAATTTTACTGTGATAACGTGTCCGCATATGACTCCAGGGTGTGTCGCGACCCCTGCGCGGAGAGATACTGGAGAATGAAACATCCTTCACGGCTTCTGATCTTAATCAGTATTTTTTTTCTCCTCGGCGCTGATGCGGCTGATGCGAAGAACGCCGGTTATCTCTCCGGCAGCATCCGGAACGCAATGGGCAGCCCGCTTCGCAATGCAATCATCAAAGTCTTCCGAGAGATGCAGCAGCGGGAGATTATCTATATCACACGCAGCGACAACCATGGCTCCTTCAAAGGCACCCAGCTGACCCCGGGAACCTACTTTCTTGAGGTTTCCCGCCAGGGGTATCAACCTCTTACAACACCCAAGTTCACGATCGATCCCGGCAAAACGACATCGCTGAATATTATCCTCCAAGGTTTTCTGGACTTTATCGGCAAAGACGAGGATCCCCGCAATTGGGATTTCAAAACCGTCATGCGCAGCACTTCGGATCGTCGTCTTATATTCCGGGATGCTCCCGGCCGCATCTCCCCTGTAGCTGAGAGCAATCAATCTCCGTTCTATCGCAATGGGGCAATGAATATCGCGTCCGGCAATGCCCCGGGAGGGGTCTGTTGCCTTGTCCAGCCGCAAACCAGCCAGAATGGGGTTTCCTCAAGTTTTGCTTTTACCGAACCGATAAGCCGACACAGTCGAATGATCCTTTCAGGTCAGGTCGATTACGGCAACGGCACGCTTTGGAGAGTGCGCGATACTTTCAATTACAGGCCTGACAACAGCCACGACTATCGGATCTCGGTCGGCTACGGTCGAATGGATACAAGTTATCCGGGCGCCGGAACGCTTTCATCCGAAATGCTCCAGCAGGAACCTTATGACCGCGAATCGGGAGTGGAGACGCTTGCGCTGGGACTGGAAGGCAATACAAAGCTGCTGGACATTCTGGCCATCAAATACGGTTTCGATTATTCGCGGCTTGATTACGGGGTTTCCAAGGGTTTGTTCTACCCCTCTTTTCAGATACTTCTTACCCCTTCAAAAAAGTGGAGCATTCAGACGTCGTTCACCTCTCAACGCATGAGCGACGCCGATACTCTGGTGCTTTCGGACGGCGAACTGCTGAATCTCTCGGAACCAACCATTCTGACCATGATCGGCAACCAAGTCAGTATGAGCCACATCAGGCATTCCGAGATTGCCGCCCAAAGAGCGCTTGCGCGCGGAACAGCTATTGAAGTCGCCGTATTTCAGGATCAGACGCTGGGTCCGGGCCTTCCTCTGATGATTACAACGGTCACTCCTCTGGAACGCAGATCCAATGTTGTTCAGATGACGGAAAACAATCAGAAACAGCGGGGAGCAAGGCTCGCGCTGAAACACAGGATTGCGGAGAGACTCAACGGATCAGTGGCGTATGTTTACGGCACGGCTGCCAGCATTTCGGACCTGGATGAGATTCTGTCCAGTGAGGCATTGAGCACCAATCTCGCCGATTATGTGCAGCAGCGCTACCAGCACTCGATTACGGGGCAGATCGATGCAAATATTCCGTTAACAAAAACCAACATTCTGACCACCGTTCGCTGGTATTCCGGCAACCCGCTCACCCCGATCGACTGGTTTTCCGACCGTATGGATATAGGAACCCGCTCGGTAAGCTTTGAGATCCGCCAAGCCGTCCCTTTGCCCTATTTTCTGGGAACCACCGGGCGATGGGATGTATGGCTGGATCTGCGAAATGTATTCAATCAGGGGAAAGAAATCCTGCATACAACAGACGGAGAAGTAAGTATAAACCGCAGCCCCCGCTCTCTCCGCTTTGGTCTCAGCCTCAACTTCCGCTAAGCCCCCGGCGATTGAAATATTGCATGTCCTACTCCCGGTATTGCTACGCCCTCATCGCTCAAATATTTTTGGCGGAAGTACAATATCTTGGACAGAAGAATTCAACTAGTTGAAGTCTGGCCGGCAGCAAACTGATTTTCTCGGAGCATCCGGCTTAAGTGCGGCATTTTCAGTTATTTATTTATTATCTCTATCCATGCCGCTTTTTACTTCATGGCATGTAAATTGCATTCCTGATAGCGGCTTAGATTGCGGATTGATACGAGAGTTGTAATGAACAGCTTCCCAGTACCTATAAAAATTGTTGCAACGGCACTATTAAGCATCAGTCTCGTATTGATCGGTGTTTTTAATTTGAGGGATCGGGCCGCATGGGTAGAACCTACCGACGGCATATTTTGGATCGAGTCGGAAGGATCACTGCAGGCATCGAGTATTGAATCGGGAGGACAGGCCGCTCGATCAGGAATTCAGCCGGGCGAACGTCTGATTTCCATCAATCAGCAGCCGATTCCGGATCTTGGGCAGTATTATAGGCTTCTGGATTCCCTGAAGCCCGGCGCCCCGCTCCGTTATTTGCTGGAAAGCAAAACCGGAATTCACGAGGTTACCCTGCATCTCGAGACCCGATCGCTATTAACCGGCCGTGCATACATTCGGGCTCTTCTGGCATTTCTTTATCTCGGCATAGGAATCTTTGTACTGATCCGGGCGAATAAGTCGGCGCGGACTTATCACTTTTACCTTCTCTGTCTTGCCTCCTTCGTCGTTTATCTTTTCAGCTATACCACAAAGTTCTCGACTCTCGACTGGTGGATACTTGGAATCTCCATACTGGCGTTTTTGATGCTTCCGGCTCTTTTTGTGCATTTTTGCCTGCGCTTTCCGGTAGACACTCAGATCAGCGGGAGGCGGACTTTGCTGGTTTATGCTCCGGCCGTTTTTCTAGGCATGACCTACCTGCTGTGGGCGACGGGACATCTGGCCTCTTTCGGATTGCCGCGAACCGCATGGGCCAGCGGTCTGCTCGATCGGATTCAGCTGGCTTATTTTTCGGCAGGCTTTGTTTTGGGCGGCGTGCTTTTGCTGAAGCGCCGCATGGAAGCCCGCGATTTAACGGTGCGGCAGCAAATGAAGTGGATCAGCTATGGAACTTTGGCCGGCATTGCGCCCTTCGGGCTGATTTACGTCCTCCCTACACTTATCGGTATGCATGCCGGCTTCTTAATGGAAGCCTCGATGCTCACCTTGAGCCTCATCCCGCTTTCCTTCGGATACGCTTTAATCCGTTACAGGCTCATGGACGTGGAAGCCATTGCGCGGCGAAGCGTCGCTTATTTTTGTGCCAGTTCTTTGATTTTATGCCTCTACTTATTCTTTGTCCTTGTTTTGGGAAGAGCGCTGGAATGGGTGGCGCCTCAGGCGGATTTTTGGGCCCTCTGCTTTGCGGTCATCGCCATCGCCTTTCTATTCGCCCCTCTTCGCAATGCCATTCAAACGCGGCTGGACCGATTGTTTTACAGGGATCAGTTTAAGCAGCGCTCCACGCTGCTGGATTTTGCCAAAACCCTGAACTCCGAAATCAGTCTCATGCCGCTGTCCCGCAGCATACTGGAGCGTCTATCGAACACCTTTCAGTTGGATAAAGCCGCAATATTTCTTGCGGATTCGACCTCAGAGGGGTTTTTCCGCCTAGTGGATTCCCTGAATCCGAATTCGTCCCGTTTTGCCGAGGCTTTCCGCGAAGAGGACTTGATCTCCGCAGAGAGTATCGGGAAAGCACAAAATTCAAACAATCGCACAGGCGGCATGTACAAACCCGGATCGGCTCTCGCGCATGAGGGATATGTCTTTCTGCAAGATCTGCGGGTGCATGGCAGGCGCGTGGGACTGATAGCGCTGGGGCAACTGCAAAGCGGTCGTCATTTTTCAACCGAGGATCGGAACCTGCTCGCAGCCCTGGCCAGTTATGCGGCAATGGCCCTTGAGAATGCCCGTCTCTACCGTTCCGTGGAAACAAAAGCTCTGGAGCTTGAGCGCATGAAGGCGTACACGGAAAACATTATCGAAAGCATCAATGTTGCGGTGCTGGCGCTGGACTTGAGCGGACGGATCACCTCCTGCAACCGGGCATTCGAAAAGCTTTATGAAACGACGCGCATTCAAATTTTAGGATCTCCGGTCGAAAAACTTTTGCAGCCGGATGTCATTGCATCCATCAAGAAAGTCGCCGGGATAGAGGGGTGGGAAGCAAGATCGCCCATCAACATTTTCAAGATGAGTCTGGAAAATCGGGGCGGCAGAAGGCTGATCACAAATTTGAGTCTGATACCAATGCAGGATCCGGCGGGCGGGGTTTCGGGATCGCTCCTGGTTCTGGACGACATTTCGGAAAAAATTCAACTGGAA
>CAZLHW010000114.1:0-370 GCA_964559085.1 uncultured Acidobacteriota bacterium
AATAATCATATCCGCGCGCAAAGCAGCTTTACTCGGCAGCAGCAGCTTTTTGAAGATGGTTTGATTTCCCGCGATAGTTATGAGTCCGCGCAGAATGACTTCCGCTCAGCCAAATCGAGATTGGATGTTCAGAGAGCGTCGCTCCTGCAGATGGAGAAACAGATCAATATCGCCAAGAACAATATTGAGCGCATGAGAACCTCCGCAAAAGCCTCGCAGGCGCAGGTGAAAGCGGCTGCAGCCAATCTGGCCAAAGCAAGCGACCAGTCGAGGAAATCCAAAATTGAATCCCCGATGGACGGCGTCATCACGCAGCGGAAAAAGGCAAAGGGGGCACGCGCGGTGCGCGGGATGATGCCCGGCGCCGCGG
>CAZLHW010000114.1:380-3306 GCA_964559085.1 uncultured Acidobacteriota bacterium
TGACCAGCCCCTAGGCCACGATCATGACAATCGACGATCTGAGCACAAGTCAAGCTCAACTGAAAGTGGATGAAACCGATATCGTGAACCTCTCGCTGGGCGACATTGCACAGGTGAAAGTGGATGCGCTGCCCGATGTGGTTTTTGAAGGAGAAGTCACCGAAATCGGAAACAGCCCGATTAATTCCTCGACGTCGTCTCAGGAGGCGAAGGATTTTAAAGTTATTGTTACCCTCAAAAATCCATCCAAACTGCTCCGCCCCGGGATGTCCTGCACGGGGGAAATTACAACGGATACCCGGCGCAATGTGATCGCCATCCCTTTGCAGGCTCTTACTGTTCGCGATGTGGAAGTGGATAAGGACGGCATCTACCACATGCCGGACCTCAGCAGGAAAAACAAGAGCTCCGTTGCGCGCGCAGCCTCTGAAAAAGAAGGGGTGAAAAAAAAGGAGCTTGAAGGCGTCTTTGTTGTTACCGAAAATAAAATAGCCCGTTTCCGTCCGATAAAAACCGGGATTACGGGTGAATCTGAGATTGAGGTCCTTGAAAACCTCAAAGAGAACGAAGTAATTGTATCCGGAAGCTACCAGACCTTGCGCACCATCAAGGATGGTGCGACCGTAAAAATCGATAAAGCCGGCAAGTCGCAGGCTGATAAGAAAAGCTGAATTGCTCGCAAGGAAGCATAGGGGAATGTAATGAGCGGAACCAATGGAAGCAGTGCCAACGCCGACGGCGATGTCCTGATCGAAATCGAGGATCTGTGGAAAACCTATCAGATGGGGAGCGAAGAGATACATGCCTTAAGAGGCGTGAGTTTCAAAATCATGCGCGGCTCCTATGTCGCTATCATGGGACCCTCCGGATCGGGCAAATCCACAATGATGAATCTGGTGGGGTGCCTTGATACTCCGACGAAAGGAAAATATTTTCTTAATAAGCGGCTGGTTTCCGAAATGGATGACGATGAGCTGGCGCATATCCGGAATAAGGAAATCGGCTTTGTGTTTCAGACCTTTAATCTGCTGCCGCGTGCCTCCGCCCTGCACAATGTGGAGCTTCCGCTAATCTACAACGGTACTCCGGCGCACGAAAGAAAAGAGCGCGCTATTAAATCACTGCAGGCCGTGGAATTGGGGGAAAGGCTCTATCACCGGCCGAATGAGCTCTCCGGCGGTCAGCGACAACGCGTCGCAATTGCGCGCGCCCTGGTCAACAATCCATCCCTCATTCTGGCCGATGAACCGACCGGGAACCTCGATTCGGCTACCAGCAATGAGATCATGGCGCTGTTCGACAATCTTCACAAGAAGGGGAACACGATTATCCTGGTGACCCATGAACCCGACATCGCGGCGCATGCGCATCGCGTGATCCGTCTGCTCGACGGGAAAATTGCCAGCGATGAAATCACCAAAAAATAAAATCCGAATGTGGAGTCCGGCGCGGCAGAGCAAATAGACAAGAACCCCTTCAGCGATCCATAATTCCGACGCGCGACCTATGCAAAGAGTTCCGCTTCTGCGTATTAATAAAGCGGTTTCGACGGCCGGCGTCGCATATCAATTTCCTTAAGCTTCTGGAGCTCATCGGTCAGCTGTTTGATTTTTGCTTCTTTCTCTTTGTTGTCGGATCGCAGGCCTTCTGCCTGTGCCTGGAGCGCCAAAACAAGCTCCGCGAAGTCTCGATAAGGGCTGTTGGGATGCTCGGATACAAGCCGTTTTAACACTTCTTCCGCCCTCCGTGCGCTTCTGCCGGAATTGTCGAGCAGTCTGCGCGACAAAAAAAGATGCAGGAGCGCAAAATCACATCGCGCCGAGTTCGGGCAGACCTTTACATAGTCCTCAAAGAACTGCACGGCGCTACCGTAATCTCCCGCGTAGAAACTGGCTAAACCCAGTTCGAGCCTGTTCGGTTCTTCATTTGCTTTGAACAATGGGGCCGGCGCATCAGTGGAATTTGACGCGGGATCTGCGCTGGGAGTAATCGCCGGCGGCAGGATGACCTTCGGCTGCTTTGCAACGGCGGGTATTGGAGTCGGCGCGGGTGCCGGCGCCTTTTTGCTGCAGCCGATCGAGATAGAAATAGAAATAAAAAGAAACACTCCGATAAGTCGCTGCAACAGGTGCAGGGCGTTACGCGGGATGTTCCCAAGTTCCTCTTCCGGACCGGAATCCGGCTCAGCGCGGCGGCCGGAAGTTTTACGCAACAAAAAACAAAACTTCCTTCCGAAGTCCCAGGTGTGGGAAAGTGGACCGCCGATGAAGCCCGGCTTTCCTTCAGCGATGCGGCGCGCCATGGTTTCACCTTCCATGTCGAATACAGCGTTTTTTATCGGGGCTGTGCAGCCTCCAATATCTATATTCCATCTTTTCGCGGCTCCAATCGGCGCCCTTCAGGTTCTCTCCATCTCAGGCTTTTTCGACTGTAGAAGCAATCGGAATCGACTGCCTCCCTCCGGATTATCCTCAACCCAAACCGCTCCGTGATGCGCTTCCACAATAGTTTTCGAAATAGCCAACCCCAATCCCGCTCCCTGCCCTTGTATTTTGTTCCCCCGGCGAACCTGATGAAATTTCTCAAAGATCTTTTCCTTATCGGAATCGGGAATGCCGGGGCCATGGTCGGTCACGGTCACCAAGGCATACTCCTTTCCATTTCCGAGGTGCAGGACCAGATTTCTTCGATCTTCCGGCATATCCTGCGGAATCTCCGGAGTGCTCTCAATGTTAACGCGGACGGTGCCCTTTTTCGGAGAGAACTTGACGGCATTTCCAATCAGGTTGATCAGTACCTGCATGAGGCGTTCGGTATCACACTCCACGGGCAGCGGCATCCCGGGACAGTCCGCCTTAATCTGTATTTCGCGCTACTGCGCCTCATCCTCAATTTCCGCTCTGGGGTTCTGACCAAGGGGGATCAG
>CAZLHW010000114.1:3316-6537 GCA_964559085.1 uncultured Acidobacteriota bacterium
ACATAGTCAAACGGCGCCGGCTGCTTTGAAGGTTTAGATCCAGGAGCCGTCTCTGCTTGTCCGTAAGTGGTCCCGGCATACCCCCCAGAATGAGCTGAATGGTTTCCTGCATGGATACCAGCGGGGATTTCAACTCATGCGAGACATGGGATATAAAATCTTTTTTCAGCTCGTCCAGTTCATTGAGCCGACGCGTCATGCTGTTGAAATCCCGGGCGAGCTGAGAAAACTCGTCGTTTCGAGATGTATCCAGACGGTAATAAAATTTCCCCTCCGCAATAGCCCGGGTCCCCTCGGTCAGATGATGGAGGGGATGCGAGATGGAGCGATAGATCAGAAAGGAAACCAGAATACTGATGGAGAGAGCCGCCAACACCGAACATCCCATGATCCATACCGCAGCATCGCTGGTTCTGCGGGACTTTTCCACGGTAGCGGACATCGTTTCAAGCGTGGATTGATACACGGAGTGCGCCTGCGTTCGAAGCCTGTCGATAGCATCCTGAAGATTTTGCGGTACAGCGCTTCCTGAGGAAGGCGGCTCTCTCTGAATCTGCCGGAGATGGAAAACAAGGGAGTTCCAGAACCTCCCCAGCCTGTTTATCTCCAGGCGTTCGTTTTCGGAGGCCGCGTTGTCCTGCAGCTGAATGAGGCGCGTTTCGAACTCTCTTTGAAATTCCTTCAGCTGACCCAGGTAATCCGGATCGCCAAGGGCAAACGATTTCCGGGCGTATTCCTCGATGAGGTCCAGATACCGCAAAGCCTGCAGAGACGTTTGCGCATTGCGGAAGTTGGACTCCTGCAGGGTCTCATGTATGGCCTGCATGCGCCTGATAGTGAAGACCTGGTAGATGGCCAGTCCCATCAGGATTACGATGAACAGACCGTATCCGAGAATGATTCTCGTTGTTATCTTCATAGCTCTCCAGGGAGCCTTAGGTGAAGACGCTCAGCGCCCTGTTTGGGGGGCCGGATTCCGATTCCGCACAATGTTCACGGTCTTTCAGCGGATACCGTAGGCTTTTAGCTTGTTCCGAATGGTTTTAACGTCGAGTCCCAATCGACGAGCCGCCTCGGCCTTATTATTGTTAGTTGCCCGAAGAGTTCTAAGGATCAACTCCTTCTCAGCTTCTGCTGCCGTGACGCCGGGGGTTAAGGGAATTTCCGAACGATTCCCCAGAGACGCTGAGTTCTGAATGTAGGCCGGCAAATGGGTCGGCTCAATCCACGGGCCCCTCGCCAGAATGACGGCGCGCTCCACGATATTCCTCAGCTCGCGAACATTTCCGGGCCAGGAGTACCGGCTTAATAGTTCAAGGGTTTCGCCCCTGCACGATTCAATTTGAGCATTGTGTTTACTGTTGAACTCCTGGATAAACGCGCGCACCAGCAGCGGGATGTCGGCTTTGTGCTGGCGCAAGGGGGGAAGGGCAACCGTAAACACATTCAACCTGTAAAAGAGATCCTCGCGAAGCTTTTTGTTCTCGATAGCAATCGCCGGTTCCTGATTCGAAGCCGCCAGAACGCGCACATCCACCTGAAATTCCTGGCTTCCCCCAACGCGACGCACATGCCTGTCTTCCAAAACCCGCAAGAGCTTGGGCTGGAGAGAGATCGGCATTTCCACCAGCTCATCAAGAAAAAGAGTTCCATGATTGGCCAGTTCAAAACAACCGGCGCGAGCGGTGGTTGCGCCTGTAAAGGATCCCTTCTCGTGGCCGAAAATCTCACTTTCCAAAAGATTTTCCGGAATAGCGGCAGCATTGATCGCTATAAACGGTCCTTTACTCCGGCTACTCAGCTCGTGAATGGTCCGAGCCGCCAGCTCCTTTCCCGTACCGCTTTCCCCGGTTATGATCACGGATGCGTCGCTGTTTCCGATATTGCTGAGCAGATCGTAAATTTCCCGCATCGGTCGACTGGTTCCGATAAACCTTCCGAATCCGGCCCCTTTTTCCAGCTGCATATCAAGTCTGCGGGATTCCTGGCGCATGGCTATTTCCTGCTCGGCCGTTTCCAGTATCGCCTTCAGCTTGGTATAGTCAATCGGCTTAGTGACAAAATCCAGCGCCCCTCGTTTCATGGCGTCCACCGCAAGATCGACGCTGGCCTGTGCTGTCATAAGAATGATGGGCCGGCTCCGAGTCCCGGCCCGGAGGCTGTGAAGCAACTCCATGCCGGAAAATCGAGGCATGATTACATCGGATAAAACAATGTCCGGATCGAAGGATTCCGCCTTTTCCCGTGCCTCTATCCCGTCTTCCGCAAGGAGGACATCAAAACCCCAATCCTGAAGCCGCATTTCGAGAACTTCTCGCATAGCGGCTTCATCATCCACTACCAATATTCTTGTCCGTCGCTTATTCACAATTCCTTTGCTTTCCACTCCCGCGGCATTAAGATGGGTGCATCCGTGCAAGTTTACCTAAGATGAATTTAAGCACAGCAAAAGCTTCCGGCTAAGGGAAAATTTCCCCACTTCTTTTAACTGCCTTTTCATGAAAGCCTCAAAGCCTCTCTTTTTTCCATGGCCAAATTTCTGGGGGAATCAAGGGCGGAATGGGCGTCGCTTAAAAGTTCCCTTCCCCTCGGTTGTTAAAAAGCTCCCGGGCTTTTATTGAAGTTATTTTATTCAAATCACCTAATCCATGCGGTTTTAGGATTCTATTCAGGGAAAACTTCCCTGCCCCAGATGCCTCCGCCAACGGGGATCGAATAATAACTAATTTATTTTCAATATTTAGATCTTCTTCATCCCTGGTATGGTCTTTGCACCAGATGAGATTGACGCGATGAAAGCGTCCTTGGGTTTGTAGAAGGATATTACCGGTCAAAAACAAGCGAGCAGAGAGGGGTATTTTGATGAAGATAAAAAGGAATGCCGTACGGATGCTGTTGGCGGTATCTGTCTTGATGGGAACGGTGGTGGCGATTGCACAGGATTCAAATCCGGCCAAAGCCGGCGCGACACAGGTTGATACGCTCGAGGTTCCGGTTGGACAACAAATGAATATTCAAGGCGTCATCGTCAGCCAAGCAAAGCACAGTCTTCTGCTCCGCAGTTCAGGGGGTGGTTTATACCGCGTAGTTCTGGAGGGGGCTGAGCTCAAAGAAAGGAAACACAATCCGTTCCGCAGCGCCAAAACCTACTCCAAAGAGGATCTGCTGCCGGGTTTGCAGATTGACGTGAAAGGTACGGGGGACAACTCCGGTGGCTTTGT
>CAZLHW010000114.1:6547-9690 GCA_964559085.1 uncultured Acidobacteriota bacterium
GCCCAACCGCATTTTTCGACTCGGTTGTTCTCTCCGCCCGAATGTTGCGCAAAACTGCCGGACCGGAGGCCAGGCGGTCTCTGGTGGCTCTATCCGATGGAGAAGACAACCGCAGTGAATATTCCCTCTCCGCTGTAGTACGGGAGATCCAGCACTCCGATACAATATTTTATTCCATCAATCCGGCCGGAACTTCCATCCGTTTGAATGAAATCAGCCGTCAGGGGCAAGCTGATCTGGAATCTCTTGCAAAAGAGACAGGCGGCACAGCCTTTCTATCCGATAAGCCCGATGACCTGGAGGATATTTTCAGAAGGATTGCGGCAGATCTTCGCGCTCAGTACCTGCTGAGCTACTACTCCACGAATATTCGATTTGACGGGCGCTATCGTAAAATAGCGGTTTCAATCCCGCGGCGGCCGGATTTGCGGATTCGTGCCCGCCGAGGCTATTTTGCCGAGAACCGGGCAGGATCCCGGCCGTAGCCCGGGTTCCGCAAGAATCATGAATAATGGATGTCCTGTACTTTTTACCCGGAGGGTTGGGAGTAAAGGAAGCAAGCAACTTTTTCTCTTTCGGCGATTTGGTTCAGGTTTGGAGCCTGGAGGGCGCAGATAGAGAGCTTATCGGCACAATATGGATGGAAGGCACAGCCCGTCTCTGCCGGAGGGACAGGAGAAGCGGCTTTGGATGGGGCTTGAAAGCGACGGTCTTTTCCCGGCGCCAGAACGAAAGTCGCGTCCAGCAGTGTTCTGCTGTAAGGATGCCTGGGATTTTGAAAGAAAGCGCCAGCCGGTGCTTGCTCCACCAGTCTTCCCCTATATAAAACAGAGATATGTGTACAAAGATAATGAAGGGCGCACAAGGAGTGCGAAATCAGAATCAGTGTATGTCCATAGCGTTTTCTAAGATCCGCCAGGAGATTCAGCGTCTGCGCCTGGACCGAAGCATCCAGGGCTGAAACCGGTTCGTCTGCAATAATGAGTCGAGGTTTCAGGATCAGACCGCGCGCAATGCCGACGCGCTGGCGCTGGCCGCCGCTGAGCTCCGCGGGCCTTCGCTTCATAAGCGATTCGCTCAAAGAGACCGCCTCCAGGGTTTCCCGTATAAGGCAAAGCCTGAAATCTCTGTCTCCCAAGTTGTGGATCTGAAGGGGCTCCATAAGTATCTGTTCCACCGTCATGGCCGGATTCAGGGATGCGGCCGAATCCTGGAACACCATCTGGAACTCTCTTCTTCTGGCTCGCAGGGTTCCGGCCCCCAGTTGCGTCAGTTCCTCGCCGTTGAACCGAATGGAACCCGAAGAGGGTTCAAGAAGCCGCAGGCTGCAACGCGCCAGAGTCGTTTTGCCGGCTCCGGATTCTCCGACAATTCCATGAATTTCTCCGGCGCTCACATCCATGTCCACGTTGTCGATCGCACGGATGACTTTCTTCCGGAAGATGCCGGAGGAAAAATTTTTGCAGAGCCCCCGCAAACTCAGAATAGGAACATTTTCTTTGCCATTCATTATTCACCGCTGCTTTTGGGGCAAAATGGTCGAAAACACTCGGCCCAATGGGTCCTTGATATTTCCCGGCGCCGCGGAATCGAGTGCCGGCAATCCGGGATTGAAACGGTGCAGCGAGGGGAAAAAGCGCATCCTGATAAAACCTCGCCCGGCGCGGGAGCAGCGCCGGAAATGGGTTTTACGGGATGCGTTTCGTGATGCTGCTGCAATCCGACAAGACACCCTATCAAGCTTTGCGTATAGGGATGCGCGGGTGAAGAAAAAACCTCTTCCCTGAGTCCCGATTCCACGATGCGCCCGTGATACATAATCAGAATCCGGTCCGCAACCTGCGAAATCATCGCCAAATCATGGCTGATCAGCAACAACGCCAAGCCATGGCGCCGCTGCATTTGGAGGAGAAGATCGAGTATCTGAGCTTGAAGGGTAGCGTCCAGAGAGCTGGTGGGTTCATCAGCCACAAGCAATTTCGGATCATTGCAGATAGCAAGCGCAATCCCCACGCGCTGGCACATGCCGCCGGAAAGCTCAAAGGGGTAGAGTTTCTCATGGCCTTTGGGAAGCCCGACCTCCTGAAGGAGAGCCAAGGCCTTCTTTTGAGCTTCCTTTCTTGAGAACTGTCCATGAGCGCGCAGCGTTTCCATCAGGTGGTCTCTGATAGTCAGGACGGGATTCAGGGCACTCCGCGCATCCTGAAAAATCATGCTTATTACCCTGCCGCGAATTCTACGCCAGTCACGCTCACTTAGAGACTGGAGGCAAATTCCCTCATACAGGATGTCGCCCGATTCGACTCTTGCTCCGGAATCCAGCAATCCAGAAACGGCAAGTCCGAGTGTGGATTTTCCGCTGCCGGTTTCGCCGGCTAATGCAAGAGTTTCTCCTTCGCAGACATTCAGGGATACGTCCCGGACGGCAGGAACAATCTCAGAAGAGGAAACATACGATATCGACAAACGCCGTACTTCCAGAAGCGAACGGGAATCCAAATACCCACCTCGTGCCTTGGGCGGTCTGAAAAGTTCGACGTCAGGCCGGATCCGGCAGATACAAATTAAGAAAACCGCTCTGTACCGTATCTTGTCCCCCGCGGCGCCGGCAGGCCGTTAAAAGAGCTGGTTTCCAATAAAGCGGGCCTGACTCTTAAGCTCTTCTTCAATTCGAAGCAGCTGGTTGTATTTGCAGACTCGGTCCGTTCGGCTGGCCGATCCCGTTTTGATCTGTCCGGCATTGGTGGCTACAGCCAGGTCGGCAATGAACGGATCTTCGGTTTCACCTGAGCGGTGCGATATAACGGTTGTGTACCCGTCCACCTTTGCCAGTTCTATCGTATCCAACGTCTCGCTCAACGTACCCACCTGGTTGAGCTTGATCAGAATGCTGTTTGCGACTCCATCCGCGATGCCGTTCTGCAAACGGTTCATATTCGTAACAAACACATCGTCCCCAACCAGCTGTATTTTTTCGCCCAGAGCGGAAGTCAGGGCGATCCATCCCTGCCAGTCGTCCTCTGCCATGCCGTCCTCGATCGATACGATCGGATATTGCTTGATCCAGCTCTCGTACAATTGAATAACCTGATCCGTATTCATGCGCGCGCCGGATGATTTTTTAAAATGATAGGTGTTGTCTT
>CAZLHW010000115.1:0-9595 GCA_964559085.1 uncultured Acidobacteriota bacterium
ATTTGCATCAGACCCCGGGCATTTGCGGGGGATCGAGCCTGCTCATTGAAGGAGCATTCCTGCAGGATAAGCCCCAGGATCAGGGCGGGGTCTACACCAGCCCGGGCCGCCCGCGCGGAAATGATATTCCAGTGGCGCACCGGATAAAGCAGTTTCCAAATTTCCTCCGGCAGCATCCGGATCGGACGGCTTGCATAATCGGGAATGAGCGCCCGCAAGCCCGCAATGGCTCTATAATAATTGTTCTTGCCGGCATGAATCTGAGAGCTGATGTACGCGATGGCTTGGGAATCTTTTGGGAACCGCCCCGCGGCCCAGCGAAGCTCAAAAGTTGCCAGATCGGGCAGACCGGCCGCCCATAGCTGCCGTGCCCGCTCGATAATGGGCAACACTTCGCCGCCGGGATCGGCGATCGTGAACGGGGTAAGCTGAAGCGCGTCGCACGTCTTCACAACCGCATCGAACTCGACCCCGGGGATGGCTATGCTTGCAACCGCCCCGGATCGCCCCATGGCCGCTTCCGATGCAAGCGCAGCCTGGCCCACGTAGCTATTGTTCGCAAGCGCCTGAACACGTCGGTAGAGATACCGGGCGTTCGTCGGCCCGCCCAGGTTTTCATAGCATCGCCCCATCCAGTACATGGCGGGGCCGGCGGCTTGAATATTCGTGTAGGCAAGCAGATGACGCCAGAACAACTGTGCGGCCTTGGCATATTCCTTTTCGAAATAGTGAAAGAGAGCCAGCTTCCAGAGACTGCGCTCGGCATAACGTCCTTTCGGAAAATGCTCATAAAGGATTTTGTATGCCTGGGCCGCCTTGGCGGGTTCGTATTTTATGTCGAAGTAGGTGGCCGTAAGATAGCAGAGCTCCTCTGTTTCGAGGGAGAGGGGATAAAGCTTCAGCGCTCTGTCCCGCTGCGACAAAAGGCTCATTTCCCTGTCGAGCTTTCGATAACAGGCTCCCTGCAGGCGAATCGCTTTTGCGTGAAAGGAGGGATTGGCTGCAGTCATTTTATGGAGATGGGCAAGCGCCGTCGCAGTCCGGCCCAGCCGGTACTCCACATCGGCCAGCAGAAGGATCCTTTTTTGCGAGCTTTCGGCATCAGGAGCCGATACGCAGCCCAGGGCCAAAAGCAGCGGACGGGCATTGCGCGCATCATTTGCCTTAAGCAGCCCCTCCGCCCGCAACAGGCGATGGCGATAGTTGCGTTTCCCCTGAAGTGCTCCCGGAGAAAGCCGGATCAGGTTTTTCTCCGCAAGTTCAGCGGAAGCCGCTTTTGGAAAACCCGAATAGAGCTCCAGGTAGCGTTCAATGGCTTTTTGTTTTTCGCCCGCCAGTTCCAGGGCTCTGGCTTCATAATAGCGCGTCTCGGAATCCTTCTGAATTCGGGGGTCCTGCAGAATTGCCAGGACCGTCCTGGGGTCCCCCAGTTTCAATAAAGCCTGGCATTGTCCAAGCAGCGCATCCTCGATCAGCGAGGATGCGGGGTATCGGCTTTCCAGCAGGCGGAAATTGTCAAGCGCCTCTCTGTCACGATCCAGCATGAGCGCCGCACGCGCGCGATAGAGCAGTACATAGTCGCCAAGATTCGCAGCGGCGGCAGCCCCATCGTCAGGCAGCGCTTCCAGCGCTGCGGCATAGCGCTCCTTGAGATATTCCTCTACCCCCTGTTTTAGGGCTTTCACCGGGTCGGAGGGGCGCAAATCTTCCATCGTCCCCAGGAGACGCAAAGCGGCGGGGAGCTGTGCGGCGCCGCCGGTTTCCTGCGAAAGAGAGGGAAGGCTTACGGATAGGGACGCCCCGAAAACGGCCGCTGTCCACAAAAAGACTTTCAGCCATTGCCGGGTTGTTCGGGCAGGTGTTGCAAATCGTATTTGCACTTCTGTTTTCTAGCTTTCGACGCGAGGACCCGGATAGTCGCTCCCGAGCGTGGAGGGATCATTATCTCCGAGGATTCGAATGATCTCGTCGTGAAAATAGTCTATTTTGCGCGACACAATCGGCGACACGCGTTTCTCATACATTTCGCGGCTTCTGTCAATGTCCCGCTTTAATCGGAGATAGAGATCACGATTGGTGCGCCCCTCAAGCACATGCTTTTCGTTGTAAAGCTTTATTTCCGACACCAGCAAACGCGCGAAGCGTTTGGCTTCGGCATGCAGCTTTTGCTCTTCGGGAATCGGCCGCATTTCCGGGAGCTCTGTTTTCGGCGGTTCCGCCGGAGGAACGGGTTGCGGAGGTTCCGCAGCAATGCCCGCCGGAGCGATAGGAGGCTCGACGGCAATCGCCGCCGGGACTTCCAGGGCATTCGCTGCAGGTTCCCGGGGAGCTTGCAGCGCGACAACCGGCTCCACGGCCGGCGTCGGCTCCGGCGCTTTAACCCCCTCTTCCGTGAAGGTCTCCTCCACAGGTTTTGCCTCGGCAACCGGAGCGGGAGCCACCGCTTCTGTTTTGACTGCAGGCGCGGAAGCCGTTTCCGGCCCGGCGGCCGTCAGCTCATGCAGGATCTTGAGAGCAATGTTCTCCAGGCGCATCGAGACCAGGCCGGCCATGAGAGTAAGAAGATTCTGATTTGAAGACGCTTCGTTTGTGCCCCCCGCGAGCAGGACGGCGACAGGCCGCTGCATAGCATTCAAAGAGAGGAGGCACCACGGTCCCGGGCGATCCGCGATCAGCAACTGAAGCAAACTGTCTTCCGGAAAGGCGGCGACAGGTATGGGATTGTCGCTCTCAAGCGCATCCAGCAGCTGTGGATATTCGGAGCAGGGGAATGAACAGGAGCTGATGTTGGTTGCAAGCGGTTCTTTAAATCCTCTGGAAGACCAGCCTACAAAACGATCCCCCCGGACTGCAAAAAGCGCCACGCGCTCAAAGTACGGGTGCGCGCTATCCAGGAGGAATGCAAGTATCTCTTCCTGCGTCTCCTTCCTGCGAAGACCGCGCAAAAAGAGCACAACGGCATCCGATTCAAGATTCTTGCGCCGGAGTACGTCCTCCAGTAGTTCATGCAGAACCAGATCTGCGGTTGGAAGCTCAATGTTGCGAAGAGCGTCGAGTTTTCGCTGGATTTGTTCAAACCGCGAGGAAAGGGAACTGTTGACGCTCTGCAGTTCCTGCTCGAGATCTCGGATCTGCGGCAAGAGCGTCCGATAAGCTTGTTCCCTGAGGCGTTCGGCACAGTCTTGCGCAGAGGGCATGGATCGCTCCTAACAAATAATGGTGATGGAAGACTACCGAAAGCGCTCAGGGGTGTCAATCCAAATTAAAACATACTGTATATGGAAGATAGGGAACCGGAGGATTTGAGATCCCCCCTAAATCCGGCGGTGGGAATGGGAGTCCGGTTCCATCCCCACCGCCGCTGAAGGAGGTGTTCGCAACCTGGGGTTGAATGCTGCTTGTTTAAACGGCAGTAGCTCGATGAGGTTTCTTTTTTTTCAGAAGACTCCGCTATCCTGCTACAATCAAGCCGATTTTGGACTACATGGCGACTATGCTTGAAATGCAATCAGGATGTGAGCCGAGACGCGGTGCAAAACGGATGGCGACAATACTGCTGCTTCTGGGAACGCTTCTTGGTCCAGGGTGTGCAGAGCACCATACGGAATCCGGCGCGCCGTCCGCCCCAATGGATGACGTTCTCCAGGAGAGACTGGAAAAAGACCGGGCTTTCAGATCCGGAGATAATTCGCCGATTTTGGAGGAGGAAAGAGCCTCTTTTCGCGGCCTTGCGTACTATCCTGTCAACCCTGATCTGAAATTCACCGTGAAGCTGAATCGATATCCCGTTCCCACGCGGATCCATTTGGCAACCAATACGGGCGAAATCCGCCGCGGTTTGCGCTACGGCTTCTTTGAATTCGAGGTGTCCGGCCGGAAGTGCCGTCTCCAGGTTTACAGACTTGAAGAGGAACCCGGCGGCGCGTCCCTGCTATTCATACCTTTTCGCGATTCGACCTCGGGGCAGGAAACCTATGCTTCGGGCCGCTACATCGATCTGGCAGAAAACACATCGGGAGTGTATGAACTGGATTTCAATCGTGCCTATAATCCTTACTGCGCCTATAACAGCGCTTTCAGCTGTCCGATTCCTCCGGCAGAAAACACGCTTGCCCTGCCGATCCGGGCGGGTGAAAAAAAATACCTTTGGAAATAATAGAAATAATTGATAGAAATCGGACGTATCCTACGTATAACCGTTGCATGGGTTTGATGGGATTTGGGGATCTCTGCACCCGTTTTCCGGTGCTATGATTTTTTCCGATCTGCCGCAGGAGGACATTTATGCCGACTCTACCCGATGATGTGAAGACACTGCTGGCTCACACCAAACTTGCAGTTTTTCCTGAGGATTTTATTGCTGTTTCTCTCCCCATCGGCGTCAAGCAGATTCCCGCGGAGTGGTTTGGTCCGGCGACAACTACGTTTGCCGCCGTGCTTCAGGAATCCAGGCTGGTAACGATGATCGTGCCCCTCCGCAAATGGCGTAGAATGCAAAGCATGTTTGAGAAGTATGATGTGAGCGGCCCCCTGAAGGTCTTAAATTTTGACGTCAAATCGTCTCTGGATGCCGGGAGCCTGCGAGCCGCCATCTCCACGCTCATGGCCGAGTCCGAGATCCGCTCTATCCCGATTTCTTCTTTCAGGAGCTACCACATCATCGTGCCGAAGGAGGATCTGCCCCGCACCGTCAAAATTATGAGAAAATTCCTGGATAGCTTTAAAAAGAAACCCGGTGTTTCCACCAAAAAAAGTTAGACGGCGCTTCCGCACTGAGTAAGGCGGATCATTGGGAAAGCTTCCACCGCTGCAGAAAATCCTGCAGAAAGTTTTCCGCCCCCGCTCCCGCGGCCCGTTGCATCAAATCCTCTCTTGCGGCAGTTACGGCCTCCTGGTAGGCATTGGAATCCATTCGTCCGCGCAACAGCTCCACACGCAGGAAAAGCAGGTAGGTCTGAAGGACATCCGTCATGCAGTACTGGTTGATTTCCTTGAGACGGCCCTGTCGATAAAGGTATTCCACATCTTCTCCGGCAATGCTGTATTTGCCCGGGAGGCCGATCAATTTTGCGAGCACATTCAGGGAACTCCGGCGGAACGCCGCGCCGAAATTCGATAGAAAATCACACAAATCAATATGATAGGCATCGCTGTATCGACTGCCCCGATAGGTACTTCTTGCCTGTCCCGCAGCGAAATAGCGCGGCAATGAAATCCCGTGCTTAAGAGCGCGCGTCTCGAGCACCGGGAGATCAAATCCGCGCCCATTGAAGGAAACCAGGGTCTGTACGTTCTCGAACATCTGCCAGAATCGCGCAACCAGCTCCATTTCGGTAAACCGGTCAATGCCGATGCTTCCAAGGGCGCGTATGCGGTAATTTTCATCGGCCTGAAGCGTTGAAATGGAGATCGGAATGTGAAAGGGGATGGGGAAAAAGTCACTCTGCTGTCCGCTTCGTTCCAGAATCTGGTCTCGTGCGGTATCATAAGCCTGTTCGAGAGTGAGACTGTTTTCCGGGTCGTAAACTTCCTTGACCAGTTCTTTGTCAACTCTTGTTTCTATATCGAATACAAGATAGTGGATCATGCGATTTCCCCGTGCGCAAGAGGGTGAAGGGTTCCCATTGTCCCTGAGCGCGGTTTTCTTGTCAAACGCCCTTTCAAACCGATAAGCGCGGGCAGCACCCAAAGACTCAAAGGTTCAAGAACCAAACGACTTAGGCGTGCCGCCGGCGCCCGTCGGGATCAGTGCTACATATTGTGGTGATATAAATTGAAACATACAACATGTTGCGATAATTTCATTGACAGCACGGCGCAATTTCGTGTAAAACCCCGTGCACACTCGAATGTGGAGCAAATAAGCCCCGTTTTGGGATTAAATCATATCGATCCATAAGTTGTTAGGAGGAATCCTCTCATGAGTAGTAACAAGGCGTTGCCCATGGAAAGTGTGGCTTCGGTAGCCAGGGCCGCGGAGACTCAACAGGCCGGCGGCGGACTTGAGTTCTCCCGTTATTTTACCAAGGAGGGTTCATCTCCCTACGATGAGATTGAGTGGGAGATTCGCACGGCTGCGATCACGAATGAAAAGGGGGAGGCCCTTTTCGTCCAGGAAGGTGTGGAAATACCGAAAAGCTGGTCCCAGACCGCGACCAATATTGTTGTCTCGAAATATTTCCATGGACAGGTGGGCACGCCGCAGAGGGAAACAAGCGTTCGGCAGCTGGTCGGAAGGGTTGTGCGGACGCTCACAGAATGGGGTGTGCAGGGGGGGTATTTTTCTTCCATGGCGGATGCGCAGACATTCAGCGATGAGCTGGCGTATCTGCTGTTGAACCAGTATGCGGCCTTCAACTCGCCGGTATGGTTTAACTGCGGCATTGAGCCGCATCCGCAGTGTTCCGCCTGCTTCATCAACTCTGTTGAAGATACGATGGATTCCATCCTGCACCTGGCGCGCACGGAAGGGCGGCTGTTTAAATACGGTTCCGGCACAGGCACCAATTTTTCCCCGCTCCGCTCCTCGCGGGCCCGATTGTCGGGCGGAGGCACGGCCTCAGGCCCGGTCAGTTTCATGAAAGGATTCGACGCGTTTGCCGGCGTGATCAAGAGCGGCGGGAAGACGCGCCGGGCTGCCAAAATGGTCATTCTCGATATCGATCACCCCGATATTGTCGACTTTATCGAATGCAAGGCGAAGGAAGAGAAAAAAGCTTATACGTTGATTGAAGCCGGATATGACGGCTCCGTGGACGGCGAGGCCTATAGCAGCATCTTTTTTCAGAACGCCAATAACAGCGTCCGTGTTACGGACGAATTCATGAAAGAAGTCGAGCAGGACGGAACGTGGGTTACGCGCGAAAGGCCGACGGGGGAGATCGTGGATACCTATCGCGCCCGTGATCTGATGCGCAAAATCGCGGAGTCGTGCCATGCCTGCGGCGATCCGGGGATGCAGTATGACACAACGATCAACCGATGGCACACCTGCAAGAATACGGGGCGGATCAATGCGTCGAATCCTTGCTCCGAATACATGTTTCTGGATGATTCCGCCTGCAATCTCGCTTCCTTCAATCTGCTGAAGTTCGTTAATGAGAAGGGCGACTTCGACGTGAACGGCTTCCGCAAAGCCGTGGATATTATGATTACGGCGCAAGAGATCATCGTGGATAATGCGAGCTATCCCACCGAAAAGATCGGCAAAAACAGCCGCGATTACCGCCCCCTGGGTCTGGGGTACGCCAATCTCGGCGCCTTGTTGATGTATAACGGACTTGCTTACGACAGCGACGAAGGAAGGGATTTTGCGGCCGGGATCACGGCGGTCCTGACGGGAGAAGCGTATCTTCAATCGGCGCGCATCGCAGCCCGGCTGGGGCCTTTTGCGGCATATGCCATGAACCGGGAGTGCTTCCTGGAAGTGATGCGCCTGCACCGGGCCGCGCTTCGAAACATTAATGCCAACAACGTTCCCGCGGATGTTTTCAAGGCGGCCCAGGAATGCTGGGATTTAGCGGTGCTGGAGGGGACTGTGCATGGTTTCCGAAACGCGCAGGCCACTGTGCTGGCGCCGACGGGCACCATCGGATTCATGATGGATTGCGACACGACGGGTGTGGAGCCTGATCTGGCGCTGGTAAAATTCAAGAAGCTGGTTGGCGGCGGAACAATGAAGATTGTCAACAATACCGTTCCGGCCGCTCTTTCCAAGCTGGGGTACGGCAAAGACGAAATTGCCGCCATCACAAGCTTTATCGATGAAAACGGCACGATTGAGGGCGCCCCTTTCATAAAGCCGCAGCATCTGCCGGTTTTCGACTGCGCTTTCAAGCCGCAGCGCGGCACCCGCTCGATCCATTATATGGGACACATTAAAATGATGAGCGCGGTCCAGCCGTTCATTTCGGGCGCCATTTCCAAGACGGTCAACGTCCCCGAAAACATCACGGTGGAGCAGCTTATAGATCTGTATATGCAGGCCTGGAAACTGGGCGTCAAAGCCATTGCCATTTATCGCGACAACTCGAAAAAAACACAGCCGCTGCATGCGTCGCAGGGGACGAAAGCAAAAGGGAAGGGACCGAAGCAGCTGGAGGTGCCCGGCTTCCATCCCGTTCGCCGCAAGCTTCCCGCCGAACGGCGGGCCCTCACCCACAAATTCAACATCGGGGGGCATGAAGGCTACATCACCGTCGGCATGTATGATGACGGGCAGCCGGGAGAGATCTTTCTGGTAATGGCAAAGGAAGGAAGCGCGATTTCGGGATTGATGGATTCTTTTGCAACGGCGATTTCTCTTGCGCTCCAGTACGGCGTGCCCCTGAAAGTCCTGATCGACAAGTTCTCTCATGTGCGGTTTGAACCTTCGGGGCATACCGGAAACCCGGAAGTCCCCTTTGCCAAATCAATCGTCGATTACATCTTCCGCTGGCTGGCATCCAAATTCCTTACGACGGAGGAAAAGCTTCAGGCCGGTGTGCACGTGATCGAAAAAACGGATGAGGCCGGCGCCGAAACACCCGCGCCGGCCGCCGGAATGAAACCGCTCAACGATATGAAATCGATGTTCGCGCTGGACGACGCGCCGACGTGCGCCGCATGCGGCAGCATCATGGTGCGCAACGGTTCCTGCTATAAATGCATGAACTGCGGCGAAACCAGCGGCTGCTCCTAATTACGAGTTACACATTACGAATTACGAATAAACCCGGGGGCGGTCTCCCCGGGTTTTTCTTTTGCCTGCGGGATGTGCCGATGCCGGGAATTGCGGACGGCTGGAAATAATTCCGGGGTCGGCATAATATAATTTCGGTTGTACAGACCTGCGAGACCGTATGCGTAAAAGCGGAATCCTGTTGCACCCGACGTCGCTTCCCGGCGACTGGGGTATCGGGGATCTGGGCAAATCGGCGTACCGTTTTGTTGATTTTCTTGTGGATAGCGGCCAGCATCTGTGGCAAATCCTGCCTCTCGGTCCGCCGGGTTGCGGGCATTCTCCCTATCAATCCTTTTCAAGCATGGCCGGAAACCCGCTGCTGATCAGCCTTCAAGCTCTGGTTGAGCAGGACCTGCTTTCGCCCGAGGATTTGCGGCTAAGGCCGGACTTCCCGGAATCCACGGTGGATTTTGCCTCCGTGATCCCCTCCAAATTGCGGTTGATACGAAAAGCGGCGGCTTCGTTTTTCGAGCGGGAGGCGCACCCGCTTCGCGAGGATTTCCTCGAATTCTGTTCGCAGGCGCAGTCTTGGCTGGATTCCTATGCTGCTTTTGCCGCTCTGAAAGACGCGAATCAGGGCGCGGCCTGGACTCAATGGCATCCGAAGGCGGAGGCAAAAGCGGAGGATGTACGGGTGCAACAGTTCATTCAGTTTGAGTTTTTCCGACAGTGGAAAGCCCTTAAAAAATACTGCAAGGACCGCGGCATCGGCATCATCGGCGATCTGCCCATTTTTGTCGCCCATGACAGCGCCGATGTATGGGCAAACCCGGGTTTGTTTGATCTCGATGCCGATGGAAATCCGAGAACCATTGCAGGGGTGCCCCCGGACTATTTCATCGAAACCGGCCAATGATGGGGAAATCCCCTGTA
>CAZLHW010000116.1:0-740 GCA_964559085.1 uncultured Acidobacteriota bacterium
CCAAGATCGAGAAATTCAGGAAAATCTTCAAAGACAAACTGAAGAATTAACCGTGGAAACCGATCCGGAGCCATCTTTCTTCCGGCCTTTCAGGCCGGCTTTTAACTGTCTAATGGTCCTCCGTTCGGGCTAAAATGCCCAGCGATTCCTTGCTTGCATCGTATTTATAGCGGACGTAGTCGAAATCCGCGGCGCCGCCGTTCGGGCCGTAGCTGAAAAGCGAAATCCGGGATCCTTTCCAGTGCTTGAATCGCAACTGAAAGTCCTTGCCCGCTTTGGCGTATGTTTTGCCGTCGAGACTGTAATACAGCGCGCCGATATTCCCATCATTGACGCCGCGCAGCCATACATTGGAGCCCTGAACCTCAGGGCCTTGCCCCTGATCCCACAGGACCCTGCGAACGCCGTTCTCATATCCGACGCCGACCCATCCGAAATCGCTTCCGCTCATAAAAGCAAATCCGGCGCGTTGTCCCTCCTTCATGCGGCTTACGTCCATCTTTGCATCAATCAGACCGGCGCTGTCCCAGAGCTTTTGCGTCAGGGTGTTGCGCGCAAGGCTCAGCGAATCCGCCGGCAGCGCTTTAAGCCGGAGCCATCCCCGGCGTTCTGAGAGCGACCATTGGCCGGGCGCCGGATTGTGGTTCCATTGCCATATGGGAGCGAGCGTTTTGTCTTTTAATTCGTCGCTTGTTTGCTGATGCGAAACCGCGTAGTTTTTCCCGACATTGGGTTTTTTC
>CAZLHW010000116.1:750-2093 GCA_964559085.1 uncultured Acidobacteriota bacterium
GTCCTCCGTCCAGCGGACGGGCAGCAGATGGCAGATGCGGCCGAGGTAGCCCGTCGATTTAAATCCGATAAACCATGTTTCGCCGTTCTGAAGTTCAACCAGTCCGCCCTGGTGCGGGCTGCCGGCAGGAAGTACTTCTTTGCGTTCATAGGGCCCGTAAATATTTTTCGAACGCAGCACCGTCTGCCATCCGGTTTCAACGCCGCCTTCCGGCAGAGAGATGTAATAGTAGCCTTTTCGCTTATAAAACTTCGGACCTTCCGCCACTTTCCCGCGATATATTTCCTTCCCTTCGTCCAGCAGCCTTGTGCCGTCCGGGCTCATTTTGTGAAGAATGAGCGGGCCCGCGCCATGGTAGCTGTGCACAAGATACGCCTGGCCGTCGTCATCCCAGAACGGGCAGGGATCTTCCCATTTCTCGACCGCCTTGACCGTAACAGTATCGGACCATGGGCCGGCCGGATTTTTTGCGTGCCACATGAATAGACCGTCATAGGGCGTGCACACGAAAATGTAAAACGTGCCGTTGTGAAATCGAATTGCGGGCGCCCACGTCCCCTGGCTGTACGCTTTCATTTCATCATACTTGGCTGCCATGGTCAGCCGGTCGAACACCTGGCCGACAACACGCCAATTCACGAGATCTTTGGAGTGCAGGATCTGCATCCCGACAAAATGAAAATCGGAGGCAATCAGGTAAAAATCATCGCCGTGTCGGAGAATATCGGGATCGGAGTAATCTGCTTTCAGAATCGGATTTTTATATGTCCCGTCTCCCTGATCCCCCCAGGACAGAATTCTCTTGTTTTCCCCGTTCAGCGACAGGAACGGACTCATAATAAGCAGCAGACAAAATGCGGTTGTTTTGATTTTCATAGCAGGGGGAAGATAGCATTCCGGACACCGGATATGCCACCGCATACCGCAACCGGCACATTTTCCCGTCCTGGCTGCTCAATGTTCCTTGCGATTCTTCGCGTCCTTTGCGCCTTGGCGGTTAATAGATTCCAACCGCCAGGGCGCAAAGCACGCAAGGAAGAGCTCGAAGATGTACTTGCAGATTTTTTATTGCCGGTTGCTGCCTTTTAGGGAATTCCAGATGCCGCCCAGAACCTTAAACAGGTCCAGATCAAGACTCTCCGGGGATGCCGCATAATTGGCTTCGGGCGCAAGCCGCGTCAGCCTTTCCAGGTTGCGCCGTTCCTCCCGCAGACTTCGGCGCGCCTCTTCAATCTGCATCTTTTCCCGTTCTCTGGCCTTTGCCAGTCCTCCATCCAGGATGAATTGCACGATCTGCCGGCGCGCATCGCGGTCAAACCACGTTCCATGCTCCTTGCACCAGG
>CAZLHW010000116.1:2103-9577 GCA_964559085.1 uncultured Acidobacteriota bacterium
GTCGACAAGGAGGCGGGAGCAGCCGGCAATCTGCCGGCTGTTCATCAGCTTGTTGCATCGCGGGCAGGGAATATAGACTCTTTTCGAGGAGGCCGCGGCATTTATTGCGGGCGCCGCTTGCGGATTAAATCCCATTACGGCCTGCTGTTCTTCGTGGCGGGTGCAGATTTCCTGGAGCGTGTCATGGTCTACCCATAATCCCCCGCACGCCGGGCACTCGCGGAGAGTCTGGCCGCCCACTTTCAAAAGCAGAAAATCGACATTGCAGCGCGGACACTTGCCCTTTTCGGTTTCGGCCGGTTTGCCGGAGACGGCATCTTCCCCGCACCAGGGGCAGTGCTTCATGCCGATGAAGACCGCGCCGTAGCATTTGGAGCACACAAGTGTCGCAAGGCTGGAATTGCAGTACGCGCAGCGGACGCTTTGAGGCGATGCGGCCGCGCCGCAGTTAGGGCAGTTATAAATCCCCTTTTTTACAGATGAATCCGTCATGTTCGTTAGGATCGGTATCCGCGCCGTTGCTCTTTAGCAGTTCAGCACAACCTTCTGCACGATACAATTATCAATCCCAGCCGCTGCCGCTCTTGTAGGGATTTATAACGCCGATGGCCATGATGTCGCGGATTTTGCCGCCTTTGATTTTGAAAAGTTCCGACATCGGCATGCTGTTCGGCCGGCCCGCGAAATAGGCTGCCTTCTGAACGCTTCCGTCCGGCATCCTGACCGTTTCCACGCCCGGATGATTGAACATGTAAACGCCCCAGGTTACGCCGCGTTCCTCATCGACGACGGGCGTGCGGCGCGGCTCGATGCTTTCGATCAGCGCAAAAACCCCGGAATCGAATGCCGCCGGGCAGGCGCCGCGGTCAAAGGCGCCTCCTCCGGGTCCGGACATTTTGGGTGCGTCGGGGCCCTTGGGTTCATGGACAGCCAGTTCCGGGGGCAGCTTGCGACCGGCTGTCCACATGCCGTTTTCCAGGCGATAGCATTCCTCATGCCACGGTACAATCTTGCTCGTGATCTTGACGATTCCGTCAAAATAGACGTTTGAAATTCTTACAAGTTCCTCTCGAGACACGCGCTCTTCCGGAGCAAGAGGCCTGGAGAATTCGGCCGGAGGCGTTTTCAATGTCCACAGATTGCCTTCCATCAAGTCCCGGACCACGATCGATTCGATTTCGCTGATTTTCTGATTCTCTATTCTGAGCCGCATCGACAGGAGAACCGGTTTGCCGTTTTCTTTCACGAGGCCGACAAAGGCGACCTGTCCTGCCTGAGGATCGGCAACATAGAATTTGTAATCCTCCAGGCTGGTCGTCGCCGCCCAAAGCCCCTCTGCTGGCTTAGCGAGCGAAATCACTTTTGCATTCTCAGTGAATTTTGCATTTTCAGAAAAGGGCGCCCTGGAGGCATCCCGTGCAACCATGGCGGCCAGGTATTGGTTTACAAAACCCTCAAGACACTGACGGTCGCATGTGGCGGATGCCGCAGGTTCTTCATTCTTTTTACAGCCGGCAACTCCCGCAAAAAGGAACCCTAAGGCAACGATTGCGAATAGCCTGCGCATAATTTCCTTCCTCCCACTGTCGGAATTCACTGATTCATTGAAGCGATGAGAATGATGACTCCAACGATAACGAGCCCGAGGAGAACGGCGCCCGTGATCTTCCATGCGCTGTAAGGACGTTCTCCCTGCACTTCTCCCGTGCGGGCATTGATGAGGTTGCGACAGACCTTGTCGCGGAAACGATAGGCGCTCCGCCAGACCGGCAGCAAAATATGTTTGAAGGTGATGTTGCGGTACTGCGTTTGGGTAGAGTGGATCCGCTGTTCGTCGCCTCCGATATGCTGCCGGATGCTGTTGTGGATTGCGTCCGCCATAATACCTTTGGCCGCCTCAAATCCTTCGGAAAGCCCTATCTGATAACTCTCAGCGCGGAAACCGCTGAGATACGCGTCGGCGTAAGGCACCAAATTGGCCAGGTCCCAGGGTTCCAGGCTTTCGGCGTATTTGCGGGGCAGCGATTTGCCGGCCAGAACCAGAACATCGTCAAAGCTGTTCTCGACCACCCCGGCAGCCCGCGACCACCGCGTGCGCTGCACCTGCCGTGTGCGTGTGACCGACCGGCCGTTTTCAACCGCGGTGTAAGTTTCCGTCACATAGTAATGATCGCCGCGTTCCCCCTGATATGCGGTGGTTGTCTCGCTGTCGTAGGTCCAGTAGGGAACATAAACGCCTTCAAGCTTTCACTGCGATCGGGCATAGTCTCTCAGGTCGCTGGGGGCAAACCAGAGTTTTTGAATCCAGTGGCGGAATTTTTCAAATGCTTCCTTCTGCGTAATTTTAAAGGGCAGAAGCGCTTCGGGCTTGATCCGCCGCGAAACACTCCCCGAAAAAACCATATTGGCGCCGCAGAAAGGGCAAAATCCGGAGGCGGATTCCGCGGGCATGGTGGTTTCCGCGCCGCATTTGTCGCATTGCACCCGCTGCGCTTCGTAGGATTCAGCCTGTGCGCCCGCCTTTTCAAGGAATTCATGATAGTTGCGCTCGACAACGGGCGCTTTGTCTTGCGCGATCTGCATTTCGAATCCGCAATAGGGGCACAACAAGGCCGAGGTGCCGGGGGCAAAGCTGACTTTCGCCCCGCACTGATTGCAGGTGTGTTGCTGTACGCCGATATTCCCGGCTGCTTCCACCGGATTTCCCATTCGAGAACTCTCCAGCCAGATTAATAAGGCGCAAGGCTCACGCGTTCGGCGGAAGCGGGGGCGGGACGTTTGCGAAGAGGCCCGAGAGCGCTGCCACCTGCCCGGCCGGTGTCCATTGGGCCATCCCTTGAGTCCATACGAGCGTCTGCTGCGTCAGACGCCCCGCCGCAGCCTGTGAGGCCAGTGTCTGCATATCGAAGGGACCCGTCTGCTTGCCTTCAATGGCGACAAAATAGGTCGCAGCTCCCGGGATCGGCGGCGGCGTTGCTGCCGCGGCGGCTCCGGAGGCTTGCGGACCCGTCATGGCCTGGCTTATCGGGCCTGCCATGGCCATGCCCATGCCGAGCCCGGCGCCCGCGGCCGCGAGCCCGCCCGGGTTTTTCGCGGCGTCTGGAATCGAATTGGCGATGTTGAATTGGGTGTATGCCGTAAGGTTGCCCACCACGCCCATGCTGGTGCGTTTGTCGAGCGCTTCTTCCACCGCGGGAGGGAGCGAGATATTTTCGACCAGCAGCTTTGTCAGCTCCAGCCCATAAGTTTGAAATTCGGGCTTGATCTTTTGAGTCAGGAAAGTGCCCAGCTCGCCGTAGTTGGCCGCCATGTCGAGCACCGGGATCTTGCTCTGGCCCACGATTTCAGCAAAGCGGGAAACAATCAGGTTGCGGAGCTGATTGACGATTTCCTCCACCGTGAAGTGGCCGTCCGTCCCCACAATCTGACGGATCAATACCGGCGGATCTTCCACGCGAACCACATACGTTCCGTAGGCGCGCAACCGGACAGGCCCAAATTCCGCGTCGCGCAGCATAATCGGGTTCATGGTGCCCCATTTGAGATCCGTGAACTGTCGCATGGAGCAGAAATAGACTTCGGCCATGAAAGGACTGTTGAATCCGTACTTCCAGCCCTGCAGCGTTGAGAGAATCGGCAGGTTTTTGGTTTCCAGCGTATACATGCCGGGCTGGAAAACATCGGCGATTTTTCCTTCGTTGACGAATACGGCTGTCTGGCCTTCGCGAACCGTCAGCTGGGCGCCGTATTTGATCTGATTGTTGTAGCGCTCAAATCGATAGACCATTGTGTCGTTGGAGTCATCGATCCACTGCACAATGTCAATGAATTCGCCCCGCACCTTGTCCCAAATGCCCATAGTCGCTGCTCCTTAATTGAGGTTTAAACTCGCGCCATTCTAACATCAAATCCCTGCGAAACGCTCGATACATTAACGTGGATGCACTCTGGATTGTTCCGCTTTTCCGATGCAAACGGGATTGCCTTCAACGCCTTAAAGAAAGGCGGCCACGGATTCCGCAGATTTCACCGATGTATAATGCTTACGCGCCTATCTTTGATGCAGGCGAGATGACGGCCCTGAACACCAAAAAAAGGAAAACGGAACATGCAAATAGAGACGCTTCGCGCTTTGACAGATAACTATATTTTTATGATTCTCCATGAGGCTATGCCGGAAGCGGCTGTTGTGGATCCGGGCGAGGCATCTCCGGTTCTGAGGTATCTGAAGGATGCAGGTCGGAAACTGACGGCCATCCTTATTACCCACCATCACGGAGACCACACGGCCGGGATTAAGGAACTGGTGAAGCATTTTCCCGGTGTACCCGTTTATGGAGGCTCCGGCGATCGGGGACGCATTCCCGGGCAGTCGGTGTTCCTCCGCGAAGGGGAGGCCGTTGCCATATGCGGCGAAAAGGCTCGCATACTGGAGGTCCCGGGACATACGAAGGGCCACATTGCATACTTCTTTGCCGAGGATGACGGCGGCGATTTGTTTTCGGGAGACACGGTCTTCGGCGGCACTATCGGAAATATGTTTGAAGGAACGCCCGAGGTCATGTTCGAATCCATCCGGAAGATACGGACGTTGCCGCGCAATACCCGCATCTGGTGTTCGCATGAGTATACGCTTCAGTTTGTTCGCGAGTCCTCTTCCATTGATCCGGAGAATGCGGTGCTGGCAGCGCGGTTGAAGCGGCTTGAGGCGGAGGCGGCTTTCGGCAAAGCAACCGTGCCTCTGCGTCTCCAAGAAGAGTGCGATACCAATCCGTTCTTCAGATGGGACGATGCGGGATTGTGTGAGCGCTTTTCAACAAAGCCCGGCATCGAGACGTTCCGCCATCTCTGCTCCATTACTTAGCGGCAGGCGTGTTCGGATCCGGCTTCCGGGTGTACAAGCTGAACGGAACCTCAGCATTGCCTGAGTTGCTGCACATTGATGCCGAAAACAAAGGGGCAATCGGCGGGGATACTGTTCAGGACATCCGGGAGCTGGGCGGCAGAAACCGTAACCGGAAGGCTCCATACGAATCCCAGCACAAAAAGCAGGGCTGCAGAAATGCGTCGCATCATAGAATCCGCTTCTCGGCACAAATTTCCAAAATTCTATTCCGGAAGAACGCAGGCAGCCCGAGCAAAGTTCAGGTTTATTTGGTTGCGGCTCCGGCTTTCCCGATTAGGGCTCGAACAGTTCGACGAAAGCAGCCACGTCGGGATCGCGCAAAACAACGGCGCGGGCGCCATCCTTCTTTTGAACAATTACACCCTCCGACCAGACGCTGATGCCGGCCGCCTTCAGCCGGGCGTACAGCGCATCGAGTCCCTTAACCTGGAATCCGACGCAGCTTGCGGCGATATCAGAATAGGCATAAGGCTCAACATCGGTCCGCGTGGGCTTCTGATACTCGACCAGCTCAAACGGCATCGTCTTTTGAGGCGCCGCTGCCTCAGGAAAAGCTCCGTTGATCAGGCGGATGACAAAACCACGGCCGCCGACGGCTGCATCGTACATGTCGCCGCTCAACCACTCCGGCATGGTGTCCGGGAATTTCGCTCCCAGAAGATTTCCGTAAAAATTTTTGGACTTGTCCGAATTCAATACCGCCAATCCGATATGGTGCAGACTGGAGTGCGCAGCGGCCGGATTTTGGTTCAGCCCGACAATTTCAATGCTGAAGCCGTCGGGATCCATGACGTAGGCGATTCCTCCGGAGGTCTGACCCGGCAACCGGACCAGTTTTTCCTCCCAGGAAAGGGCCCGCAGAATTTTTTCGGACCTCATTTTTTCCCACAGAGCATCTGCATCCGGTACCATCACGCCTATGTGCGCTGCGGACGGATTCCTGGCAGGGAAGTCCGCCCGGTTGCCGCGAGGGACGTTTTTAAATTCCCGCAGGTATAAGACGAACGGTTTTCCGGAAACGGTGCCGGCGATCGTCATCTTCGCCGTGCGGGATGCCGCCCCCGGTGTTCGGTATAATCGGTTTTCCGCCTCGTCTTCGACCCAGGAGGGCGTCGCCTCGCCGGCCAGATCAAAGCCAAGCGTTTTGTAGTAGCGGATGGACCGCTCGAGGTTTGCCACGGTTACGCTTTCAAAGGCAATTCCGATGAAGTGCGCCGATTCCGTCATAGGCTGAGGCCTCCCGTTCAAAGCTGTTTGTGTGAGCAGCACTGCCGACAGGAGCCAGGCGGATATCCCGCAGAATACACATAAATGCCGTTTGCAAGTTTTCATGCCGTGCTCCTCCCGGATAAATTGGATGCAGCCGTCCAACAGCCTTTCTCAACCGGGCTGGTTTATCAACAATTAATTGCTATAATTCTCCACGGCTGCTGCAATGGTGATGTGGGACGGTTCCTCGCAGGATTTCATGCCTTAGGCTTCAATCTCCGGGAGTTCAGTTTTCCCCTTGACCAATCCGCACGCAAAAAACTACCATAGTGCCACATATGAGATATCGTCCCATATGTGGTGCATGGCTGGGCCCGCAGCCGATATTTTGTAGAGAGGAAGAACGGACAGATGTGGAAGCCTGAGATTATCAAGCAGCTGGAGACGATTGTCGGCAAGGATTCGGTGTTGACCGCGAAGGAGGACCTGGCGACCTACGCCTACGACGGCACCACGACCTGGTCGCACCCGCCCGATGTGGTGGTGCTGCCGACGACGACTTCTCAGATTTCCTCCATCATGAAACTGGCCAATGAAAACCGGATTCCGGTTACTCCGCGCGGATCCGGCACAAATATCAGCGGCGGATCCGTCCCCATCTGCGGCGGCATCGTCCTCTGCACCTCAAAGATGAACCGAATTCTGGATATCAACAGGGCGAACCTGACGGCGACCGTGGAGCCGGGGGTTGTTTTGCAGGACCTCAATAACATTCTGGCTAAAGAGAATCTGTTTTATCCGCCGGATCCGCAGAGTTTTTTAAGCTGCACTATCGGGGGCACGGTCGCGGAAAACTCCGGCGGTCCGCTGTGCATCAAGTACGGCGTCACGAAGCAGTATGTCCTCGGCCTGGAGGGGGTGCTGCCCGACGGGTATGTCATGAATATCGGCGGTTCCACGGTAAAAAACCGCACCGGCTACGATCTGAGTCATCAATGCTTCGGGTCGGAAGGCACCCTGGGGCATATTACAATAATAACGTTGCGTCTCATTCCGAAACCGGCGGCAAAGATAACGATTTTTGCGATCTTTGATGATATGACCCTGGCAGGCGCGGTTGTGTCCAGGATTCTGGCCGAAGGGATTGTGCCCGCCAAAATCGAGTTCGTCGACAATTTTGTCATTCGCCGCATTGAAGAAAAAATGAACATCGGCCTGCCGGTGGATGCCAACACCATGCTGCTGCTGGACGTGGATGGATCGCTCGCGGCGGTTGAGGACGAAGCGAAGCAGATACTGGCTCTGCTGGAGGAAGGGGTCGCCAGGATATCGCGGTTGTCCAGTGACGATGCCGAATCC
>CAZLHW010000117.1:0-5947 GCA_964559085.1 uncultured Acidobacteriota bacterium
ACCGCGCGCCGCGAGTTCGAGCAGAAGCTCCAGGAAGCCGAAAACCAACGTTTCTCTCTGCAGGTAGCTCTTGACGAGTTGGAGTCTTATCTCTCGCAGCAGGTTGAAAATCACACTTCCGAGAGGTCGCAATGGAACTTCGCGCGGCTTGAGCTGGAGCAAAAATGCCTGCGTGCGGAAGAGCAGCTGGCTGCCCTGAAAAGCGCGCTTCAAGAAGCCGAATCCTCGCACAAATGCAAGGTCGAAGACTACGAAAGCAGGCTTGCGCAATGGCGCGAGCAGCGCATTGAATGGGAACAGAGGCTGCAGGCGGAGTCGGAACAAAAAACAGCCCTGAGTGAAGCGCTTCAGGACACCGAATCCCGTTGTCAGCGGCTAACCGAAGATTATCAGGACAAATGCGCCCAGCTTGATCGAGCTTTGCAACAGGAGGAGCTCCTGCAGGCTGAGCAGAAGCGGCTTTTGGATGAACTGGCCGACCTGCATTTGCGCTATCACACACTATCCCAATTGAGCATGACGGGAGTTGTGATGGCTACACTGGACGGCCGGGTGCTGAACTGCAACGACGCCGCAGCACGCATGTTCGGCTACGCCGGGGCTGATACCATTCGAGGCGAATCCGGTGATTTTCTATTCCGCATTTTTTCTTTTGAGAATGCCTTGAAAAAGCGTCTTCTGGAAGATGGAAAACTGGAAAATGTGGAATGGTCCTCGCTAACCCGGGATGGCAGCCTGCTCCGGATTCAGGAATATTCCAGGCTTATCATCCCCGCTTCCGGCGAAGAACCGCGCGTTGAAAGAATTCTGACCGATATCACCCGCATTCACCGGCTGGGAGAAGAAATCAGGCGGGCCCGCAGGATGGAATCCACGGCCGATATCGCGGCGGCAACGATTAAAAGCTTACAGGAGCTGTGCCTGTCGTTCGTGAGCCGCGGAGAGGTATTGGCGCAATCGGCAGGCGATGAAAACGCCGTGCGTGCGATTGCAGACGGCTTGCAGAATGACGCGCAGCGCGCGGTCAAACACGCGCGCCAGTTCTTCGCCGCTATTCAAAAGGCCGATCGGATTCCTGAAACCTTCGATATGAACGACGTGTTGGCTGCCAACGAGCTTCTTCTGCGGAACCTGCTGGGCGAAGACATTGATCTCCAGACAAAACTATCGCCGCGGCCGTGCATCGTGTTTGCCAACCGGCAGGAACTCGTGCAGCTGATTTCCGGGCTTATGGCCAGTTCGAGGGAATCGCTGCCTCTCGGCGGAAGCGTTCTTATCGAAACATCGAATATTGAGATCGAGCCTTCGACGTCGGATGCCGCATCCGCGGTACAGGCAGGAATCTTTGTGATGCTCCAGATTACGGCCGACGGTTGCACCGTCTATCCGGAGAGGCGGACCAATTCCATTCAGATGATCGTGGACCGGATGGGGGGCTCGCTCGATATCGTCAGCGGCACGCAGACCGGCAACATCTATAAACTCTATTTCCCGCGTGTGGAGCCGCTCCCCACACCGCCGGGCTCAGGCAATTAAACCGAGGCATCGGATCAAGATCAGACGGCGCGCAGAACTGTCAGCAAATACCCCCCTCCGCGATCCTCCGCCTCGCCCGTCTGTTGATAGACATCTTCGAGCACACGCGAGCGAAAAAAAGCCGAGGCCAGAACACGGAACCATTGTTGCGGCCGGACTCCATCAATTTTTGCGTCAAGCGTCCCCTCCTCAAAACAGACTTTTTCCAGCTCCGCTTTCGGCCATTCATGACGCCGGGAAGCCGCATATTCCACCCGCACACAAATCCCGCCTCGAACCAACAGACGGCGGAGATTCAAGGAAATCGCGCGTCCGAATTCAAGGCGACTGCAGAGAACCGAGGGACGCTGCTCCTCCATTTTGCCGCCTTCTTCTGCAGCGATGCAAGCCAGGGTCCCGGCAACAATCCGGTCTTTCGGACTCAGCAGCGAGGCCGCTGCACGGCCATGCGCCGGAGAACGCGGCATCATATTGGGGAAACAGAATACGACTAGTCCGGCGCGCTCCTTCACCAAATCAAGATCCGGGAGCAGGCCTTGCACAAGCCGGATGCGCTGCCGGCAAGCGCGCGGCAGCCTTGAAAAACGCCGGCCCGCCTCCTTGAGCAAATAAGCGGAACCGTCCAGACCAATCAGTTTCGACCGTTGGAAGCGCCGGCTCAAGAGCGACAGAAGCGGACCTGTGCCGCAGGCGTAGTCGATTATCAGTCGGGGCTCTGCGGAAAATGAGGAGCGCTTTATAATCATATTTATGCGCGGAGTCCGTGGAACGCTCCAGCCACCATTGCGCCACTCGGCCGTCATAGGTATATTGCCGGCTGAGTTCCGGAATTTTTTCCCCTTTGCTCTTCATCTCTCCCCTGAGAATACTTTCGCAGCCCTGCAATCCTTTCCCGCAAACCGCGAGTCTTTGCTTTTTTGCCGCATCCGGGAGTATAGTCTGCTGGTTGCTTCCCCTGCGCTGGAGCCCATTATCATTTTAAACACGAGGGACTCTATGAAAAGCTCGGTTTGCCAAAAATGTTTCGTTGCCGTCTTACTGGCTCTTTTCTGCACCGCCGTTTCCGGATGCGGCGGCCATGCCGCCGCCGATAAGGAGGAATCCGTGGAAAGCCGCCTGCAGAAACTGGAAGATCGCGAAGAGATCCGGCAGCTGTTGAAAGATTACGGACGGTTTCTGGATCAGCGGGATTTCGCCTCCTTCTCCCGGTTGTTTGCAGAAAAGGACGGAGAATGGAACGGGGGCTTGGGAGTAGCCAAAGGATCTCTCGCTGTCCGCAAATTGATGGAAGAAACGATCGGGGAAAAGACCGATAAACCGGGCCCCCCGAACTTTCACCTGTTTACCAATGAGAGCATCCACATCGACCGTCCTCACGCAAACGCAACAAGCAAATGGATCTTCGTGATGCAGGGCGAGAAGGGCAGCCCGCAACTGGTCTACCTCGGGCATTATGAGGACACGCTTGTGCGCGAAAACGGCCGATGGAAATTTTTAAAGCGCACCGTCCACTCCGATATTCCCCCGGACAAAGAGCTCTCCAAGCCGTAATCGATTCTCCGCCTGAATCGGATTCCCTAAAAGCGCGGGATTGGAAGCAAATCATTGCGCCTGTTGAAGGTCTGCAGCAAATTGTTCGTAAGCGCCTCTTTGAGCCGCAGGTGTTGCGTCGTACGCGCGGCGCGCGTAGGCATGCCCGGAACTGAAATCACCCAGGCTGAAATAGAGAGCCGCAATCCTGCAGAGGAGAACCGTATCGTTCGGAATTCGCGGCAATAGCTTCAGATTGACGCCGAGCGCTTCTTCTTTGCGGCCCGTCAAGCTCAGAATGTAGCCCAGATTCTTCCAGGCATCCAGGTTTTGCGGATCCAGTTTGACGGCCCGGCTGAAATCGCCACGAGCCAGCTCCAGCTTATTCAACTGAAAATGCATCTCGCCCAGAAACAGGTAGGTCCGCGCATGATAGGGATTAAGCTGCAGCGATTTTTCGTAAAGCTCGGCTGCTTTCTGATGATCGCCAAGCAGAAAGTAGCAGCGCCCCATGCCGCTGTAAGCATCCGGATGATTCGGAGCCAACCGGATCGCCGCCCCGTACAGGGCAATCGCCTCGCGAAGCTGCCGGCTTCGGGTATTTGGTTCTGCGGAGCGCTCTGCCTGGTTCATATAGATTGAAGCGAGCGTTCGATTGCTGTTTGCATCCAATGGATTCAGGGACAGTGCGCGCCGCAGGGATTGAATCGACGCGTCCCATCCGCCTGCCGGCTCCGCCGTGGACGCTTGTGCCAATCCTTTGGATATCCAATAGGCTGCCACGTGCGGCGCCAAATCGGACGCCCGCGAATACAGCTCTACCGCTGCAGCCTTGTCTGCAGATTTTTCATAAATGCCCGCAATCCGATGCACCGCATCCGCGCGGAGGGGGCGCAACACCAGAAAATGGACGGCGATCAATGCGGCGAGCACTGCAAAAAGGGCGCAATATTTTAACGGCGCACGCACAGGAACGGCATTCGCACATCGGCCGGGATCCGAAACAGAAAGGCGCCGGGCAACGGCCAGGATCAGCAAAAGAAGGCCAACGAAGAAAAGCACGATTCTCGCCTCCGCATTTGCCGTCGGCTGCGAAGGCTCTTCACCTGCGGTCCAGAACACGGCAGAGAGGAACGCAACAACGAGCCACACCGAAAGCATCAGACCGGAAGCGCGCAGGCCTGCTTTAAGAAAAGATCCCTCTTTTGCATACCGTTCAGGAAATTCGCACCGCATCAAACCGATGCTGCCAAGCAGGGTTAAAAGCAAAAGAAGGAGAGAGCCGGGAACGGGCAACGGCACCCTCGGCCCCGACCGCCCAGAAAACCAGTTTTGCAGGAATAATTCCATCACGCTGTTCTCATCGGAGCGGTTCAGCATAAATGCCCAACCGATCACAAGCACGGCGAAACAGGACACCAGAATCAGAACCGGACCGGCAGGATCGGGCACTTTTGCCGTCTTTGCACCGCGCCTCTTGTCCGGCTCCTTGCTCGCGCGCGCATCGCCGGCAGAGAGCGCGCCCAAAATCGCAAGCAGAATGAAAAAATAGGCACGCGTGGGGGTCACGGCGATGCCGAATGCCGTTTCCACCATATGCGCTACAATGCCGCCCAGAACGCAAAGCACCAGGATCTGACGGTTTGCCTCCTCAGCGCGCAGTGGCAAATTCCGGAAACCATATGAAGCGGCAAACGCCATCGCGCCGGCAAGAAGCCCCGCAGGGATACCGATTCCAATCAAATAGGCGCGGTGGAAGGCCAGGGGAAGCGCTATGCCCGACAGAATTCCCGCCATGCAAAAATAAAGAAAAGGATTTTTGATGCCTGGCCTGAATGAAAACCCGAGGAGCCTGAAGGAGCAGCTGATGCCCGCGCCCAGCAGAAGCAGCCAGGCCGCCGCGCCCGCGCACCCGACGCCGATCAGATTTTCAAAGGTTTCGTTGTGCATCCGGTCGACAACCTCTCTGGTGTGCAAGCGAACAAGATCCGGAGTTGCATAGCTGTTGGCGATTAGCCACGTGTTTTCCGGCCCGTAGCCGAGAATCAGGCGGAGGAAGCGGAATTTATCGGCCGCAGCGGGCGGCGAACCGGACCGCAGCGCCTCAACCCCCGTTTGCCATAGTGCCTGTCTCACATCAACGCTGTTTCCCGACAACTGGGCAAATCTGGCAAACGGCGATCCGGCAAGACCATCCGAAATTGTCCTTGCGGGAATTGCAGAAAAGGCGGCAATAAAAACAATCGCCTGTACAAGCCAGGTCAGCCAGAGCCATCCCCGCCCCCAGGATGTCCGCCAGGCAACCGAATAGCCCATAGCAAGAAGGATAAAGGCCAGGGCAAAGCCCGCAACGGCCATTCGTGCGCTGAGGCGGGAAGCAGCGTAGACAAGGGCGACGAAGAATACCGGGGCCAGAATGCCCGCCCCGATCGCGACTGCCGCATGCGTCCGGCGTCCATCCCCGGAATTCCGCCTTAACATCAAAAGGAGAAACAGGCAGAAATAGGCAGCAACCGCCAGCCCGATGACGGGACCGCGGCTTTGCGTATACAGCAGGGCAAACGCCTGCAGCGCCAATGCAACGCCGCAAACGCCGGCAAGCATCCACCCCGCCTGTTGCCGGAGGCGTATTCTTATAATCCCGTCCAAAAGACGGCTGAACGTCAAAGGCAGCACCATGACCAGATACGCCCCGAGAAAAATAGGATTCCCCATGCTTCCCGAGGATCGATCCCCCATGGGATTGCTCCAGGGGAGAAAGTCGGCGCCGAAATATTGGAGAATTCCGTCTCCGGCGACGGGCAGACTGGGGAGAATGATCGCATCGTGCAGCCGTTTCAATTGCTCGGCGGTGCGGAGTTCGCTGAAAACCACCCCGAAA
>CAZLHW010000117.1:5957-9546 GCA_964559085.1 uncultured Acidobacteriota bacterium
GGATTAGGTAGCTAAAGAATGTAATCGTTCCCTGCGCACGCTTATACAAGCCCATCCAGCTCAGGAGGGGCGCGATGGAGAAGCATGCGCTCAGAGTATAAATCACCGCAAGAGCGAGAACCGGAAATACCAGGGCATGCCGAAGCATGGAGCGAACCGGAAGATCCCGGGCATCGTGGGATATCCTCTGCACGTCACCGCAAAGCCGCTTCAGGAGGCACGCGGAGGCCGAGAGTATGGCAAGAAATGTCAGAACAAACGCCTTGTCGGGTTCGAATGTCTGGCTGGTGGAGACATTGAAAAACAGCGGGATGACGACGGCGGCCGCGAGCCAGGAGGCCTCCATCGTTGCTTCGCAATATATCGGCAGTTTCGAAAACATGCGGGACGCAGCCTCAATCTTATCCGGGTGGACGGCTAAAACAGCGCTCTGCGGAACAGAATTTTCCGCATCGCGGGATATCGAACCATGGCCGCGATCAGTTTACGATGATGGTTGAAGGCCACGGTCTTTTTGATGAGCGGCATCAACCCATCCGTCACCCATAAGTCGAAAATTGTTTCCACTTCCTCATCGGTCAGTCTCTGCAGCAGTAATCGGAGCGTTAATTGCGCCTCGATTTCCTCCATGAGGCGTTCCTGCCAGAGGGTCTGGTAACGCGCCAGGTTCTGCTCCGAAAGCCGGCCGCAGCGCACAGCGTCCGCAAGGACGCGGGCGGCAATATCGGCGCTGATCATCCCATAATACACACCGCCGCCCGTTGTCGGCTTCACGAACCCGCCGGCATCCCCTGCGATGAGGAGACGGTTCCCGTAAGTTTTCCGGATCGGAGCGAGCGGCAGCATACGCTGTTTGACTCGAGTGTCGCCATCCGTCTTTATCCCCCATTCGCCCAGTCTCGGCAGGAAATCTTCAAAGTATTTCGATGCGTCCCCCTCGCACATCAATCCGACACGGGCAAATGTTCCTTCCGGTCTCTGAACCGGGACCGCCCAAGCAAAACCGTTCGGCGCTACGTCCCTGCCGAGAAATATTTCCACATTGCCGGGACGGTCGGCAGGAAGCTCCGCCTGTGCACAATTGAGATATAAAGGAGGGAATCCCATTCCCAGATCGCGATGCAGCGCGTAGGCGGATCCTGTCGCCAGGATGCAGGCACGGGCGCGGTACTCGCGCCCGTCGGCGCTTCGCACGGCAGCATGGTCGCCACCGATGTCAATACCGGTTGCCCGGATTCCCTGGCAGATGTGCGCGCCTTCGGCGCAGGCCAGATTTTTTAAATTCACATCGAACTTCCGGCGGTCAACCAAGAGGGCCTCCACCGCGTCTGTCTGAAAACTGACAGACTGTCCTCCGGGAGAGTGAAAGCAGACCTTGCGCAATTCGTTCAGAGCAGCATCGGTGGAAAGGGAAAATTCTTTGAAGATTTCCGGAGCAAGGATTCCCGTGCAGTGTACCGGTTCGCCGGCGTTTGCGTGTTCCTCAAGAACGACAACGTCCAAGCCCTCGCAGGCAAGACGCCGCGCGGCATGCAAGCCCACCGGTCCTCCGCCAATCACTATTACATCCTTCAAAGCACCCTCTCTCCATACCAGCCGGCAGCTGTCCGCCCGCGGCCGGCGGCATGCGCGGTTTGATAGCCTCATTGCCTGCCGCTTGCTGCCTGCTAAAATTTTTTACCGCGCACTTCCCATCGGCCGCGAAAGCTTATATAAAACGACAAAAGGATCAGACGGATATCCAGCCAGAAATTCCGCCGCCGTATGTAGAGCAGATCATAGCGAAATTTTCGAGCGCGGGAGACATCACGGTCTGCAAAAATTTGCGCAATTCCTGTCAATCCCGGACGCACCGCCAATCGTTCCCGGAACCCGGGAATTGCTTCATCGGGAACATCTCTATCGCTTTCGGAAGATTGTATTTCGTTGATTGGCAGCGCGCGCGGGCCTACAAAACTCATGTCCCCCCGGAAAATATTCCAGAGCTGGGGTAGTTCATCCTTGGCGCAGGCGCGGAGCACCCGGCCCACACGCGTAATCCTGGGGTCCTCCTGTCCCGCCTGAACGGATCGTCCCTTCTCCGATCCTTTGCGCATGGAACGAAATTTGAGCGCCGAAAAAGCCCGGCCTCCTTTCCCCCATCGGATTTGCCTGAAAAAAACCGGAAATCCGTCTTCCAGCACAATGGCGACGCCCGCGATCAGCCAGATCGGCGAGGAAAGGATCAAGCCCGTTCCTGAAAGCAGGATGTCAAACGCTCGCTTCATCCCCTCCTGCACATCCGACTGCGGCTTTTTCCGACTACTCGAATACTTCACGGTAAACCTCTAATGTTTTGGACACCATCCGGGCCGCGTCGAATTCACTCTCCACCCGGCAACGCGCAGCCTCGCCCAGTGCGACGCGAAGGCGGGGATCCGAAAGCAGTCGATTCAGGGCAGCCGCCAGCGCGCAGGGATCCCCGGGAGGAACCACCAGCCCTGTTTTTTCATGCCGATTAACGGATCGTACTCCGGTGGGGAGATCTGTCGACACCACAGGCTTTGAACAGGCCATTGCTTCGAGTTGCCCGATTCCGAATGTCTCACAGCGATCAATGGAAGGCAATACAAAAACATCCGCCGCGTGCAGCAGTATGCGCAGCCGGGAATCTGAAATTTCTCCGCAAAAACGCACCCTGTGCTGAATCCCCAGGTCGCGGGCCATACGGGCCAACAGGGGGCTGTCCGTGCCTCGCCCGGCAGCTACCAGGAGCGCCTTCACCGACACCATCGCCCGCAGGAGAACGTCCAGCCCCTTGTAATATCGGGCCGCGCCGACAAACAACACCACGGGCCCTCCCAGTTCCCTCCGCAGCGCTGACGCCTCGGCTTCTTCCCCTCCCCGAAGCTGAAAAGCTTCGACCTCCACACCGAAAGGGATGACAACACACCGATCCCGACAGCCGTTGATCAGCGATCCGGAAATATTTTCCTCCGCGCTGAAAATGATTTTCCGGGCCTTTTTAAACAGAAGATTTAAAACAGGCCGGTAGATCGGCAGAAAGAGTCTCTGTTTGATGATATCGGCATGATACGTCAGCACGAATGGAATTCCCGACCCGCCGAGCAGCTGCGTGAGGTCTCCCATCGGATTCGGGAAATGCAGGTGGACGAGATCGGGGCGTAACCGATGCAATTCCAAGGGGGCCGTGGGACACAAGGGGGTGCTGGCGAATCGGCCGAACTCGGGCACCCGGATTATGCGCACCCCCTCGATCCGTTCCTCCACTTTGCGCAGGGATCGGCTGGGCGCCAGGATGGTGACGTCGATTGTCTGAGCCAATCTCCGGCACAACAGGTGCATATGCTGCTCGATCCCCCCCGTAGTGGGTGGATAACAATCCTTAAATACGTGTAGAACCTTCATAGGCTGCATCCCGGCTGCACTATTTTGCGGAACAGCTCAAGAGGATAAAGGATTCATCCAGCCCAGTCCAATTGTTTCGGCACAGGAGCGGCGGAACGCAAAACGAAGACTCTGCCGGGCTTTCCGATGTATAATTTGCCGCGCCGCCGCCGTCGGAAGCCCCGGCGGCGGCGTTGACGCG
>CAZLHW010000118.1:0-2038 GCA_964559085.1 uncultured Acidobacteriota bacterium
GGGGCGGGGATGCGCGCCGAAGAGATCGGCGCCGACGGCCCGCTTGGTTCCCGCCCCGAGGATTTGCAGAGCGTCGACAGGGTCCGCGACACAATTGTTCCTCAAATACCGCGATTCCTGACCGAGGACCTTCACGAACGCAACCGCATCCTCAAGTTTCATTTCCACCGAGCCGGCATTCTGATCGAGGGCAACCTGGCGTTTTTCTGCGTGGCGCTCAAACGCCGCACGGTGAATTCTGTCGGATTGCTGGACGTGGGCTCCGTTGGAGGAAGCGTTGTCGATGACTATTGCCGCCGCTTGCGCAAAGCCGGTTATGTCTTGGGACTTTCGCTGGACACTTATGTCGTGCACCACTCCAGCTTGACTTCCAAAAGCGCTTCTGTCACCGGAGAGCGCCGCGAATTGCGCGGGAAAGACCTCACCCGCTTGAAAGAAAAGCGCTCGGAATATTATTGATTCGAGATTCGAGATTAAAAACATCATCGGGGAAGATGCGATTACTAAATTGCCAATCTGGAATCTCGAATCTCGAATCAAGGGATATACATATAGCCTTTGCCGCGCAGGCTGATGAAGTGGCGCGGCTGATCCGGCTCTTCCTCAAAATGCTTTCGTAACCGGACAATGAAGTTATCGACAGTCCGGGTCTCCACGCTGGAATCGTAGCCCCAGACTTTTTCCAGCAGTTCGCCGCGGGAAAAGACGCGGTTTGGGTGGGATGTCAGCGTCTTAAGAAGATCCGCTTCGAGAGCCGTAAGCTGCAGCGGTCCCCTGGGACCCTCGCCGCTGAGACGATCGAGATCGACGCGGCAGCCGCCGATGGTCACGGAACGAGACGGAGGCTCCGCGCCCGCAAACCAAGTAGTGCGCTCGATCATGCGCTCGACTCTCAGAAGCAGCTCCCGCAGGTGAAAGGGTTTGGTGATGTAATCATCCGCTCCAATTTCGAGGCCGTGGATGCGGTCCTCCGCCGCGGATCTTGCCGTCAACATGAGGATAGGCAGACGCGGATCGCGCTGCCGGATTTGGCGCGCCACTTCGAACCCGTCCATTTCCTCCAGCATAAGATCCAGAATAATCAAATCGAAGCGCCCGTTTTCGTAGAGCGCCAGCGCTTCTTTGCCGCTCGGCGTGGAATGCACTTCGTAGCCTTCCTGCTCCAGATTAAACTGCAGGGGACGGACAATATTGACTTCGTCTTCCACAAGCAGGATTTTGGAATGGCGTTTCTGCCGTTTATCCAATTTTTTCCGCACCCTTTCCGGCTCTAAACAAAAAGCCTCTGCGCGCCGCCGGATTCCAATATTTTCGGATCCGCGGCAGACGCACGCTGAACGTGGATCCGCGGCCCGGCCCCGGGCTCGAGGCCCAGACCTTGCCGCCGTGATCCTTGACGATAGTGCGAACGATATACAGGCCGAGACCGGTTCCGCGTACCCGTGAAGCGCGATCATCCGAGCCGCGCCAGAACATCTTGAAAATATTTTTAAGATCCTCTTTCCGGATTCCCGCCCCGCTGTCCGCAACATCCAGCCGGCAGCTTCTCAGATCTTTGTGCACGCGCAAGCGGATGACCGTATCTGCGGGGGAATAGCGCGCGGCGTTTTCCAGGAGATTGGCCAGCACGACGCGCATTGCGGAGCGGTCCAGCGCAACATGCGCATCGCGCCCCTTTTCCAGGACAATGGTTCGCCCTTCCTTCTCATAAAGGTGGCGGTCCTCGGCAAGGAACTCTTCGACAAAGCGCCGCAGGCTGACCGTTTCCAGGCGATAGTGTCCGCGCATTTTTTCAATGCGAGCCGCCCCAAGAATTCGATCAATCAGCGTCGTCAGGCGTTCGGTATCGTCGAGCATCATGGCGACGAATTCCTGACGCTTCTCGTCCGACAACTCACGGTAAGCCATTGTTTCGAGCGCCAGCTGGATGGACGCAACGGGCGATTTCAGCTCGTGAGTCACGTTGGAGACAAACGTGCGCTGCATTTTGTTGAGTCGATGCTGTTTGTTCCAGTATATGAAAATCACCTTAGCGCCG
>CAZLHW010000118.1:2048-7440 GCA_964559085.1 uncultured Acidobacteriota bacterium
GATCCAGCCAACCCCATCGGCTTCAACCTGGGTCCGCAGCTGATGCGCCATTTCGCGCAGCTGCGAGTGCTTCTCGACATACCAGCGGATCCAGACCACCATCAATAGGATCCAGAGCACCTGGATGGACAGGAAAATGGTGACGGGATGGTAGAGCCACTTTGTTTTGATCCGGAAGCGTTTGATCACAGTTGCGAACCCGATAGGCCGTTGCAGAATCTTTGGGTCTCAGAGCCTTTGCGGTTCCATTAGATCTGCCCCGTGAAACGAGGCGATTATGTCAGGGTGCATCCGGTGAGGCAACCCGGGCTTCCTCATTCCGCAAAAGCCGAATCAGCTCTTCCCCGAATTCGCGGACGCGCCACTGGCGCATGTCCGGAAGGCGCGCAAAAGAATCCAGATCGGAGGGGGGTGTCATTGCCAACATTTCCAGCTGGTATGCCGGGAAAACAACGCCCACGGGCAAACCCAGTTCCTTTGCCTTCTCGTTCCGCCAGCTTTTCAGCGACTCCATGCGAAGCTTGGCCGGCCGGCCCGGCGGCTTCCAATTGCTGCGCACGGGATGTTCCAGAATTGCCGGGTTTTGCTCTCGGGATTTCGCAATCAGCTTAATAATGCTTGCGGCATATTTTCTGGCTACCCGATTGGATATGCCGCGCCTTTTAAACATCGATTCCACGGTAAGCGGCGGATTCTGCACCAGTTCGATCAGAGTTGAGTTGTTCAATACCTTGAAGGGCGGCACGTCCATTTTTCGCGCGATCTCGTCCCGGAATATATACAGAGCGCGCAAGGCCAGCTGATCCTGCGGCGGCAGATCGCGGTTTCCTTTGATGCGGCGGAATCCCTCGGCGTCAAATTCCTTTTCGCGCCTCTCAACGGCCGCGGCGGCTTCAAACTCCTCCTGAGCCCAGTCCAAACGCCCTTTCGCCTTCAGCTCCGCCTCCAGGCTGTCTCTCAGCCGGAGCAGATGATGGGTGTCCATGGCCGCATACTCGAGCTGTTCGGCGATCAGGGGCCGATGAGACCAGTCGTCGCGCTGCCTGCGCTTGGAATGGTGTACGCCCAGTATCTTCTCCATCAGACTGCTGAGGCCCAGGAACTCATAGCCGAGCAGCTGCGCGGCGATGTGCGTGTCGAAAATGCCGGCGAAGGCGAAATTGTAATCGCGGCGCAGACAATACACGTCGTAGCCGGCGGCATGAAATACCTTTTCCACCGAACGATCGCGCATCAGAGGAGCCAGCTCACCGACGCGGTGGATTGCCAGCGGATCGAGAATGAACGTATCGCTATCGGTGGAAATCTGGATCAGGCAGACTTTTTCGTAGTAGTGATACAGGCTGTCGGCCTCAATATCGATTGCCAGGCGGGGAGCCCGCATCAAGCAGTCCATCATGGCATCGAAAGACTCGGATGTGGCTACCAGTGTATAGGGAGGCGGCGATACAATTTCCACATTATGAGACAAAGAATTCATACGCGCACAGGGTAACAGAATCAGGGTATAAAGGATAAAAAAAATTGGAAAGAAGCCGCATTCGGACCCGCAACGTCAGGCCCGTCTCGACAGGCGGCGCAACCGCTGGATGACCGTCTCCAGAATATGGCACGCCCGGTCGATTTCAGCATCGGTGCTGTAATGGCAGAGACTGAAGCGCAGAGATCCCTGTACCACCTCGGGGCGCAGTCCCATAGCCGTCAGGACATGCGACGGATCCAGAGCGCCCGACGTACACGCCGATCCGGTTGACACCGCGACCCCTTCGAGATCGAGCGCAATGACGGCAGATTCCCCATCCACCCCCTCGAAAGAAATATTGGTGATATGCGGGAGCCGGGGCGCCTGGCCGTTCACCCGAGTCCCCGGCAAGTGCGACAGAATATGGTTTTCAAGCCGGTCTCTCAGGGCGCCGACACGCGTCTGCATTTCGTGCAGACGCTCGCGCGCAAGTCGGGCGGCCACACCGAGTCCGGCGATTGCCGGGACATTTTCCGTGCCTGCGCGGCGCCTCCGCTCGTGGGAGCCTCCGGTCATGAAAGGAACCAGTTTGGTTCCCTTGCGGATATAGAGCACGCCCACGCCCTTCGGACCATGAATCTTGTGCCCGGACAGCGAGAGAAGATCAATGCCGAGGTCGTCAACCTTCACTGGAATTTTACCGACCGACTGAACCGCATCCGTGTGCAGCGGAATGCCGTGCCGCCTCGATATAGCGCTGATTTCCTCGATGGGTTGAATCACACCCGTCTCATTATTCGCATGCATCACCGAAATCAGTAGAGTGGTTTCGCGTATGGCCGCCTCGATGGCGGCCGGATCCACCCGACCCGAGGCATTCACGGGGACGTAGGTAACCTCGGCGCCGGCGCTCTCGAGCGCCTTGCAGGTGGCCAGAACGGCCGGGTGCTCGATTTTGGTGGTGATGATGTGGTTCCCCGGCCGATAACCGCTTCGGAAAACCCCCCGGATGGCTGCGTTATCCGATTCGGTTCCTCCTGAGGTGAAGACGATTTCGCGCGTATCGGCTCCCAAAAGCTCGGCTACCGAACGGCGCGCCGTCTCCACGCAGGCTCGCGCTTCCTGGCCGAAAATGTGAACAGAGCTTGCATTCCCGAAAGTTTCGCGAAAGCAGGGCAGCATCGCCTCTACAACAGCATCGTCGACGCGCGTGGTGGCGCTATTATCCAGATAGATTCTTTCCTTCATCATGTCCTAGAATAGCATATTCTGATTTTATGGAGGCTCTATGCCAATCATCACCCTGCTTTCGGATTTTGGGCTTCGCGATTATTTTGTGGGAGCCGTTAAAGGAGTCCTGCTGAGCCTGAACCCGGATCTTACTCTTGTAGACATCAGCCACCAGATTCCGCCGCAGGATGTTTTCACCGGCGCGTTTACGCTGGGCCAATCCTATGCTTGCTTTCCCAAGGGCACCATTCACTTTGCCGTCGTCGATCCCGGAGTGGGGACGGCACGCAAAGCGCTCGCCGCTGCGGCGGGAGGGCATTATTTCGTCGCGCCGGACAACGGCATCCTCACCTATGTGATGGAAGCGAATCAGGACTTTGCCGCCTTTGAGATTGACGCGGAGCATTATTATCGCAAGCCGGTTTCGGCAACATTTCACGGGCGGGACATTTTCGCCCCCATCGCGGCCTGGCTGAGCCGCGGCATCCCTCTTCATCAGATCGGGCCGGAATTGAAATCGCCGATTCGCCTCCCTATCCCCCCGGTCACGCGGGTGAGAGATGCCCTGATCCAGGGAGTCATTCTTGCCGTGGACCAGTTCGGCAACCTGACCACGAATCTGAAATCGGACGATGTGCCGAGGCCGTTTAAAATGCTTGCCGGGCAGAAGGAGATTAAGAGCCTGCACCATACCTACGGAGAAGGAAGCCCGGGCGAAATCTTCGTGGTTCCCGGATCGGCGGGATATCTCGAAATCGCAATGAGAGGCGGGTCGGCCGCGGCAACACTCAATCTGAAACCCGGCGTACCCATAGGCGTCGTACTGGCCGGCGCCTAGAATCGCCGCTTCAACCCGGACATGGGCCCCGATTCGGACTTCGCCATGGACCGTTTCCAATGCAGTCGAAAGCTGCTAAATCCGGGCATCTCCCGATGACAACCACCTTTCAGCCTTCCCTGTTTCAATCTCCCGCGCGGCAATCAACGGTTCGCGTCGGGCCGGCCGGGTGGAATTACAAAGATTGGGAAGGCATTGTTTATCCTGCGGGCGGATCGCGGGATGCCCTGGCATTTCTTGCGGATTACTGCGACACAATCGCAATCAACAGATCGTTCTATGCACCGCCCCGGGCAAGGGATGCGGCGGGATGGGCCCGGCGCGTGCGCAACAATCCGAGATTCCGTTTCACGGCGAAGGCCTGGCAACGGCTGTCGCATGAACGCGATGAGGCGGCCGAAGTTGCTCTGGCAGCGGATTGCGACACGGTGCGCAGCTCCATGGGGCCGCTGATGGAAGCCGGAATCCTGGGCGCACTCCTGATACAGTTCCCGTGGAAATTCCGCTGCACGCCGGAGAATCAGGATTACCTGGAGCGCGTGTTTCGTCATCTGAGCGATTTCCCCCTGGCACTTGAAGTCCGGCATTCGAGCTGGGACCATGAAAGTTTTTACGGCTTTTTGCGGGAACATGGAGTGGCGTTCTGCAACGTGGATCAGCCCGTGATCGGGAACTCCATCAGGCCGGGGGCGCGGGCCACCGCAAAGCTGGGCTATTACCGGCTGCACGGGAGGAACTATGCGAACTGGTTCAAGGAGGATGCCGGCCGGGACGCGCGCTATGACTATCTGTACACGAAAGAGGAAATCCGCCAGTTGGCGGCCCAGATCCGCGCGGTGCAGCAGAGCACCGAAGAAACCTACGCCGTAACAAACAATCACTTCCGCGGCCAGGCTCTGGTCAATGCGATGGAGATTCTTGAGGAGCTGGAAGGAGCCAGGCCGGCAATCCCAACGCTTCTGGCCGCCGCCTATCCCGATCGATTTAATATTTAGAGCCTTGGAAGCTTTAATCTCTCGAGGGGATGCTGATGCAATACTTCCCGAATTGCCGTTCGAATCACATCCATGCCCTCATTGTAATGGATTGTCCTGTCTATCCTGGTCGCGGGAAGAGGATGCATTGCAGCAGAGGGCCGAGAGAGGAAATGGCCATAACGGCCGGACTTAAATATCTTGGGTGGATTTTTTTCCCGGCCAATGGTATAAAAATCCCCGCTTCAGTTGCGTATCAATGCCGGGGTAGCTCAGTCGGTAGAGCAACGGACTGAAAATCCGTGTGTCGACGGTTCAATTCCGCCCCCCGGCACCAGCCCACACCAAGGCCTCGGCCGGCAAGTTACTTCTCCAAACAATCGATACATCTTGGGCAAATGGCGGAGTCCCGCCTGCATTTGCGTCCGGCTGAGATAAGCGCCGGCGCTGTAAGTTCAAGGCATAGCTGTCCAGGCTGCGTTCGTGCCGTAGCCGCCCACGGCCGAATTGTGCCGATTGCCGGCGCCATGAGCACCTGCAAGGTGCGCGCGCTCCGGGCATAAGCCCTGGAAGGGCGGCGCAGCCGGCGCCGCTCCTATCGGGGCTGCAGGATCAACCTGCTTTACCCGGGACTCCGGCTGCTGCGCAGCTTCCATCCTGCCGAGCAATGGGGCGCACAGTATTCTTCTTCAGCTGATGCAGCGCCTCCGGCGTGGCAACCCCATGCACACTCCATCCACAAAATTGATTTCCGATGCCAAGTTCTCGAATTCTGCCGTGTCGCCCGGTCGCATCCGGATATCGAAGAAAAGATCGCCGTTTTTCGGATACTGTCGCCCAGCGGGATACTCTCCCGGCAAGTCTTCAGTGCTTGCCTGAGCCGCTCTG